>VAYK01000005.1 GCA_005884985.1 Actinomycetota bacterium
CCCGGCCGAACCCTCGCCAAGCCGCCGTTGGGAAGCGTCAGCTCGCCCCGGATCAAGGACCTGATCGCGGCCACGCTCAAGCCCTCCAACAACTTCTTTGCCGAAATGCTCCTCAAACGCCTGGCGGCGTCCCGGCGCGGGGCCAAGGGCACGACCCGACGCGGCTCCCGCAAGGTGATGAGGTTCGCCCACGAGCTGGGCACGAGGATCAGGATGGAGAACGGCTCCGGGCTGTCGCGAGCCAACCGAGCCTCGCCGCGCCAGGTCGTGCGGCTGCTCGTCGCAATGAATCGTCGTTCCGACGCCGCGACATACCGGCGCTCGCTCCCCCTGGCCGGCGAGGAGGGAACCGTGGCCCACCGCATGAACGGCACCGCCGCCGACGGCCGCTGCCGGACCAAGACCGGGACCCTGATCGGCGTCAGCGTGCTCTCCGGCTACTGCCGTGCGGGCCACGGCCTGGTCGCGTTCTCGATCCTGATGAACTCGGTGGACATCGACCTGGCGCGGGCCGCCCAGGACAAGATGGCGGCACTGATCGCGCGCTACCGGCGCTAGACAGCGAGCAGCTCTCGGAGACCCTGCTCGGCGAGCACCGGAATGCCGAGCTCCTCGGCCTTGCCCAGCTTTGAGCCGGGGCTTTCGCCGGCGACCACGTAGTCGGTGCTCTTCGACACCGAGCCGGTCACCTTGCCGCCGGCCCGCCTGATCATCGCCGTCGCCTCCTCGCGCGTCAGCTCTCCGAGCGTGCCGGTGAGCACGAACGTCTTCCCTTCCAGGGGGCCGCCATGGCTGCGGCGCTCGGCTGCCGAGAGCTCGAATCGAAGGCCGCGCTCCCGCAGCCGGCGGATCAGGTCCAGCGTTCCCTCGTCTGACAGCTCCTCCTGGACCTGGCGGGCGAGCACCGGGCCGATGCCCTCGACCTCCTCGATCGCCTCGGCGTCCGCTTCCAGCAGGGCGTCGATCGAGCCGAAGTGCTCGGCGAGCGCCTGCGCGTTCACATAGCCGATTCCCGGCAGCCCGAGCGCATACAGCACCAGCCCAAATGGGCGCTCCTTCGAGGCCTCGATCTCCTCGATCAGATTGCGGGCTGAGACCTCGCCGAACCCCTGCAGCTCCTGGATGCGCTCCGGGGTGAGGTCGTAGATGTCGGCCGGATCGCTGATCAAGCCCTCGTCGAGGAAACGAATGACGTTCTTCTCACCCAGCCCCTCGATGTCCATCGCGCCCCGAAAGTGCTTCACCTGCTGGAAGGTCTGGCCGGGACAGCCACGGCGGTTGGGGCAGATCGTCCACACCGATTCGGTGGGCTTCACGGTTTCCGTCTCGCATCGCGGGCACTTCGCCGGCGGCTTCGGCTTTCGCAGCCGTTTCCCCTTCCGCCTTTGAATGAGCGGCGAGATCACCTGCGGGATCACGTCCCCCGCACGCGTCACGACGACGTCGTCTCCCTCGCGGACGTCCTTGCGGGCCAGGTCCTCCTCGTTGTGCAGGGTCGCGGTCGAGACCGTGACCCCGCCCACGTGGACCGGCTCCAGCATCGCGAACGGGAGTAGCCGGCCCGTCCGCCCAACGTTCCAGACGATCTTGTTCAGCCTCGTGGTCGCGGTGATCGGCGGGAACTTCCACGCGACCGCCCACCGCGGCTCGCGTCCGGCCACGCCGAGCTCGCGCCACAGCGTCCGCTGGTCGACCTTGATCACGGCGCCGTCGATCTCGAAGTCGAGCGCTTCGCGCCTAGCCTCCCACCACTCGCACCGCGCGACCACCTCGTCTGCGGTCTCGTGCACGGCGGTCTCGTCGTTCACCTTGAAGCCGCGGGCGCGAAGCCAGTCGAGCTCCTCGACGTGGGTCCGCAGGTCCAGTCCGCGGTGTGCGCCGGTCCCGTAACACCAGATCGAGAGCGGTCGCGACGCCGTAATCCCGGGATCCAGCTGGCGGAGCGAGCCGGCGGCGGCGTTGCGGGGATTGGCGAACGCGGGCTCGCCGGCCGCGGTCCGCGCCTCGTTCAGCTCGGCGAACGCCGAGCGGGGCAGGTAGACCTCGCCGCGCACCTCGACCAGCTTCGGCGCCTCGTCGATCCGCAGCGGGATCGCCTTGATGGTCCTCAGATTCTGGGTCACGTCCTCGCCGATCACGCCATCTCCCCGCGTCGCCCCGCGGGTGAATGTCCCGTCCTCGTAGGTAAGGGAGATCGCCAGCCCGTCGATCTTCGGCTCGCTGACGAAGCGCAGCTCGCCAGGCTCGATGTCGAGCTGGCGCAGCCGGTTGTGGAGCCGGGTCTCCCAGGCTCGGAACTCCTCCCGGCTGCGGGCATTCGCCAGCGAGAACATCGGCTCGCCGTGGCGCACCTGCTGAAACTTCCCGAGTGGCTGGCCGCCCACCCGCTGCGTGGGCGATTCGGGGGTGCGCAGCTCGGGATGCTCCTCCTCGAGGGCGCGCAGCTCGTCGACCAGGGCGTCGTAGGCGTCGTCGCCGATCTCGGGGTCGTCGACAACGTAGTAGCGGTGGTCGTGGCGGGCGAGCTCGCCGCGGAGCTCCTCCGCGCGCTTGGCCGGATTCTTGGCGCTCACGCGGCGCCCGTCATCGCGGCGCGGAGCATCGCCTCGAGATCCCAGTCGCGCAGCCGGCCGAGGCCCTCGCGATCGGTGAGGTCGAAGTGCACCGGGGTGAGCGAGATCCTCCGTCGCGCGACAGCGGCGAGATCGGTGCCAGGCTCGTCCTCGAAGGAGGGCTCAAAGCCGTAGATCTGATAGCGGCGGCGCCCGTCGCCGTCCTCGTCGACCAGCCTCAGCTCGTCGTTATAGAGGCGCTTGCCGAGCCGGGTGACCTCGATCCCCTGCGGCTCACCGGCAGGGCAGTTGACGTTCAAGAGCGTCGCCGCTGGAAGCGGGTCGGCGGACAGAAGCCCCACAAGCTGGGCGGCGAACCGAGCCGAGACGGCGAAGTCGAAGCTGCGGCCGGGGAGGAAGCTCATCTCGCGAGCGGTCGACTACTGCGAGATCGCGATTGCCGGGATGCCGAGGACGATCCCCTCCAACGCCGCGGCCACCGTTCCCGAATAGGTGATGTCGTCGCCCAACAGTCGACGGGCGTGCCGTCGGTCGCGTAGGCGATCGCTCCATCGTCGAGCTCCACCTCCTCGACCGAGAGCGGGGAGCGGGTGGTGATGCTGCGAGCGGTGGCGCTGCGGTTGGAGTCGGGAACGATCACGTGCGTCTCGACGCCCTCCAGCTCGGCCAAGGCGCGACGCAGGGCATGAAGGCCCTCGGCGCCGATTCCGTCATCGTTTGTGAGCAACACCCGCATTCGATTCGATTCTAGGGGTGGCTCGGCGGCACAATCATGTCGTGGAACGCTGCCCCCAGATCCTTACGGTCGGCCACTCGACACATGCGGCGGACGGCTTTGTATCGCTGCTGCGAGCGCACCGGATCGAGCTCGTCTGCGACGTTCGCCGCTATCCGGGGTCGCGGCGGCATCCCCAGTTCAACGCCGACCCGCTGCGGGCGACGCTGGACGGCGCCGGGATCGCCTACGAGGGCCTCGGCGTCGAGCTCGGCGGCCGCCGCGCCGCACGCGATTCGCCCAGCCAGAACTCCCGCGCCTCATTTCAAGCCTACGCGGACCACATGGAGACGCCGGAGTTCGCCGCCGGGCTCGAGCGGCTCAAGGCGGTCGCGCGGGAACGTCGCACCGCGATCATGTGCGCGGAGGGCGACTGGCGGCACTGCCACCGCCGGCTGATCTCCGAGGCGCTCGCGACGCAGGGCTGGCGGGTGATCCACATCGGGCCCGACGGCCGGCTCGCAGCGGACGAGCCAACCCTCTCCGAGGAATCGCCCCTTCGCTAGGTTGGCCGGCCATGCAACGAAGAACGGCAAGCGAGGAGACGGCCGTCTGGCGCCAGGAGGTGCGGGCTCTTACCCGGACCCGCGCATGATCGCGCTCTCCGGCCGGCAGCGATTGGAAACCTGGCGGCAGGGCCTCACGCCTCTCCCGCGGGGACCGCCGAGGCCGAGATGCCCGCCTCCGGGTGGCTCGCGGCCCCGAACGGGCTGATCACCGGCGGTACGCTCGCGATCCTCGCCGACATCGCCTTCGGCTGCTCGGTGGAGAGCGAGCTTGCGGGGGGAACTCCCTACACCACGGCGGAGCTGTCGCTGTCCTTCCTGCGTCCGGCGCGTCCCGGTGGCCCGCTCACCGCCGGCGGCCAGGCGATCCACGTCGGCCGCTCGGTCGGGCTCTCGGAGGCCTTCGTGATCGAGCATGAGACCGAGCGCCTGATCGCCCACGGGACCTCACGCCTGACGATATTCCCCCCGCTCGACCCGCTGCCGGAGCCGCCGAGCGAGCTCGAGCCCTTCCAGCCCCCGGACCACGCGGAGCCCGATCCCTACCTTCGACCGGCACCGGACGGGGTGATACCGCAGGAGGTCTGGGCGGAGCTCCCCGGCGCCGAGATCGTACGCCGCCAGATCGCCGGCGAGCTGCCACCGCCCCCGATCCATCACCTGACCGGGCTGCGTCCGGTCGAGATCGGGGAGGGCAAGGCGACCGTCGTCATGCCGTGCACGGAATGGCTCGCCAGCCCGACCGGGCGGCTGCAGGGCGGCGCGATCGCGATGCTCGCAGACTTCGCGATGCTGATCGCGGTCGAGACGACGACCGCCGCCGGGGTCGCCTTCGCAGGGCTGGACCTGAAGGCCAACTTCCTGCGTCCGGTGCCGCCCGACGGGAGCTACCTGACCGCGCGGGCGGAGATCGTCCATGCCGGCCGCACGATCGCCATCACCCGCGCCACGGTGACGAACTCCGAGGGCAAGCCCGTCGTCTTGGCCACCGGTTCGTCGATCTACCTGCCCGGCCGCCCCGCAGCCCTCGGCGAGCTCGAGCTGAGCGGCCGCGAGAACGCTGCTCAGTAGCGGATGGACGCCAGGTAGAGCCCGTGGGCTGGCGCGGTCTCGCCGGCGCGCTCGCGCGGGGCGCCGCGAAGCAGCTCCTCGAAGTCGTCTGCGCTGCGGCTGCCACCCGCCACCTCCAACATCGTCCCGACCAGGACCCGGACCATGTGGCGCATGAATGCGTCGGCCTCGATCCAGAACTCCAGCAGCTCGCCGGGAAACGGCTCCGCCAGCCGGTGGGCCCGCCACTCGGCCTGGATCACGTCGCGCTGGAAGCGGACGTGCTCGGTCTGCGTGGGGGTGAAGGCCGTGAAGTCGTGCCTGCCGAGCAGCGCCGTCGCGCAGCGCTCCAACGTCGTGCGGTCGACCGGTTGGGGGCACCAAAGCGCCCGGCCGATCTCGAACGGGTGTCTCACGGGCGAAAGGAGCAGCCAGTAGCAGTAGGTCCGTGAGCGGGCGTCGCGGCGGGCGTCGAACCCCTCGGGGGCGGCAACGGCCTCGATCACGGAGATCGCCGACGGCAAGACCGTGTTCAGGCGGTGGGCGAGCTCGTCGGGAGGCGCGCCCTCGGGCTCGAAGCTCGCCACCTGTCCCCAGGCGTGGACGCCGGCATCGGTACGACCTCCGACCGTGAGTGAGACAGGCTCGCGCAGGATTTGCTCCAGCGCCGCCTCCAGCTCACCCTGCACGGTGCTCAGCCCGCGCTGCGCCGCCCAGCCGGCGAACGGCGTCCCGTCGTAGGCGATTGTGAGGCGAAGGACGGCCACCGGCTGGCCGCATCAGGCTACAAGCGACGAGGGGCCTTAGTGGTAGCGCTCTCGGGTTCTCCCAGTGCCTAGACCAGCTCGAGCAAGACCATCTCGGTCGAGTCGGAGCGGCGGGGGCCGAGCTTGACGATCCGCGTGTAGCCGCCGGGGCGCTCCGCGTAGCGGGGCGCGATCTCCTCGAACAGCTTGTGGACCATGAAGCGGTCCTGGCCGAGCTCGGAGAGCGCCTGGCGCCGGGCGTGCAGGTCGCCGCGCTTGGCGAGCGTGATCAGCTTCTCGACCTCCGGCTTGACGGCCTTGGCCTTCGCCTGGCTGGTCTTGATCCGCTCGTGCTCGATCACCTCCCGACAGAGATTGCGCAGCAGCGAGCGGCGGTGGGCCGAATCCCGGCTGAGCTTGTGTCTCGTCTTCCGGTGGCGCATCGGGCTGCCCGTTTGCTGGCTATTCGTCCCTGAGCGTGAGCCCCAGCGCGTTCAGCGCCTCAATCACCTCTTCGGTCGAGCGCTTGCCGAAGTTCGGGATCGCGTTCAGCTCCGACTCGGATCGCTGGATCAGGTCGCCGACCGTCTGGACGCCTGCCCGCTTCAGGCAGTTGTACGCGCGCACGCCGATCTCCAGCTCTTCGATCAGGCGGTCGTCGCCCTCGCCAGTAGGGAGCGGCGCGAAGGCGGCCTCGGCCGCGCCCGCGCCGTCGCGGCTGGTCAGCTCCTCGACCCGGTCGGCGTCCGTGAAGATCGCCAGGCTCTTGATCAGGATCTCAGCCGCCTCGCGGAGCGCGGAGGCCGGCTCCATGGAGCCATCGGTCTCGATCTCCAGCGACAGCTTGTCGAAGTCGGTCCGCTGGCCGACGCGCGCCGAGTCGACCGCGTAGGAGGCGCGGCGAATCGGCGAGAAGATCGAGTCGATCGGAATCACCCCGAGCGGCTGGTCCTCGGTTTTGTTCTCCTCGGCGGGCGAGTAGCCGCGGCCACGGCCGATCGTCAGGTACATCTCCAGCTTGGTCCGCTTCTCGAGCGTTGCGATCGAAACGTCCGGGTTCAGGATCTCGACTCCGGCGGGCAGGTCGATGTCCTTCGCCTTCACCTCGCCGGGGCCCGCGGCGACCAGCGGAGCCTCGACCTCGTCCGCATCGGTGTGCATGCGGATGACGATGTCCTTGAGGTTGAGGACCATGTCGGTGACGTCCTCCTTCACCCCGGAGACGTCCGAGAACTCGTGGGCGACGCCCTCGATCCGAACGCTCTTTATGGCCGCGCCGCCAAGCGAGGAGAGCAGCACGCGCCGCAGGCTGTTGCCGAACGTGTAGCCGAAGCCCTTGTCGAGGGGCTCGATCGTGAAGGTGCCGCGGTTATCGGCGACATTCTCGGAGGAGATCTTCGGGATGTGGAACTCGGGCAGGGTGGTCATCGTTTCCTCTGGCTTGTCGTTGTTGTGTTGGGTGTGAGCGCTATTTGGAGTAGAGCTCGACGATCAGCTGCTCCTGAACCGGCGTCGCGATCTCGCTGCGCTCGGGCAGGCGAAGCACCTTCGCGGTCAGGGCGTCGTGGTCCGCCTGCAGCCAGGGCGGCACGACGGCGGTCAGCTCGGTCGCCGAGCGCACGACGTCGGCCGCCGCGGAGCTGGGACGGATCGTGATCACGTCCTCTGGGCGGACCTGGTAGGAGGGGATGTCAACTCGCCGGCCGTTCACGAGCCAGTGGCCGTGGCCGACAAGCTGGCGAGACTGACGGCGCGAGGCGGCGAAGCCGAGACGCACGAGCACGTTGTCGAGCCTCCGCTCGAGCAGCCGCAGCAGGTTCTCGCCGGTGACGCCCGGCTGACGGGAGGCCTTCTGGTAGTAGCCGCGGAACTGCTTCTCGAGCAACTGGTAGTAGCGCCGCGCCTTCTGCTTCTCGCGCAGCTGCTGGCGGTACTCCGACTGGCGCACGCGGCCGCGCCCGTGCTCGCCCGGCGGATAGGAACGGCGCTCGACGCCGCACTTCTCGGTCAGGCAGCGCTGGCCCTTGAGGAACAGCTTCTGCCCCTCGCGGCGGCATTGCTTGCACTGGGGTGATGTATCTCGGGCCATCAGCTCATCTACACGCGGCGGCGCTTGCGGGGGCGGCAGCCGTTGTGGGCTTGGGGGGTGACGTCCTTCACGGTCGTGACCTGGAGCCCGGCCGCCTGCAGCGAGCGGATCGCGGTGTCACGACCCGAGCCGGCGCCCTTGGCGTGCACCTCCACGCGCTCGAGGCCGTGCTCCATCCCCTTGCGCGCGGCCGAGTCGGCCGTCACCTGGGCGGCGAACGGAGTCGACTTGCGCGAGCCCTTGAAGCCGGCCGAGCCGGCGGACTCCCAGCAGACGACGCTTCCGTCGGTATCGGTGATCGTCACGATCGTGTTGTCGAAGCTCGTCTTGATATGGGCGATTCCGTAGGCGATGTTCTTCTTCACCCGCCGGCGGGAGCGGCCCTTGCCGCGTGCGGCCTTCTTCGGTTGCGCCATTCCCAGCCCCTCCTACTTCGGCGTCGGCGGCTTTCGCCTGCCGGCGATGCTCATCCGCCGCGGGCCCTTGCGGCTGCGCGCGTTCGTCTTCGTTCGCTGGCCCCTGACCGGAAGCCCGCGCCGGTGGCGGAGGCCGCGGTAGGCGCCGATCTCGGACAGTCGTTTGATGTTCTGGGAGCGCTCGCGGCGCAGATCTCCCTCGACCTCGTAGGACTCGACCGCCTCGCGAAGCTTTACCACCTCGTCGTCGGTCAGGTCCTTGACGTACGTGTTGGGATCGACGCCGGCGTCGGCGACGATCTTGCTCGCGGTTGAGGGGCCGATCCCGTGTACGTACGTGAGGCCGACCTCGACGCGCTTGTTGAGCGGGATGTTTACGCCTGCGATGCGTGCCACGCGCCTAGCGTCACCCCTGCCGCTGCTTGTGACGCGGGTTCGAGCAGATGATCAGGACGACGCCGCGCCTCCGGACCACCCGGCAACGCTCACACATCGGCTTTACGGACGCTCTTACCTTCACCCTCTACTCGCGGGTCGTATCCAATCAGTTACGGAGAAGGCCTGCCGGCCCCATGAATCGGGCCCGCGGGCGCGAAAAGACGGCCCTACGGCCGACGGAGAATGGTAGCAGGGCACACTTGCCCGCCGGTTGGGCACTGCGACCCGCTCAGGGCAGGTCGCGCTGCACCGAGACGGTCTGCTGGAAGGTGGGCCGGTTCTGGAACGGCGCGGGCGGGACCGAGAGCGCGGAGGCGATCACGGAGCGGTTCTGGTCATAGCAGCTGGGCTCCGCGTCGTCGGCGCAGTCCCCGTGGCCGTAGAGCGTCTGCGGGGTCACCTGGAGCGCCTGCAGCAGCGACTGCCGGAGGTCTTGGCGGCACTGGGATTGCGAGCCGCCGCCGCAGTAGACCCTGCCCCATGCACCCGCTGGCGTCGGGCCGAACAGATCGCGGAGATCCTTCGACACGTATCCCCACCAACCGGCGAAGAAGTCGGGCGCCGTCGGCTCGCCGCGGGTGTGGTCGCCGACCGGGAGCAGCCCCTGCGCCTGCTGAAAGAGCTTCGTCCCCAGGGTCGGCTCGAACTCGGCGCGGACGAGCAGCGGCCACCAGGCGTCCATCAGGGTGATTGCCGGAGTCATCTCGTCGTGACCGTCCCCGTTCAGGTCCCGGCGATGAGCGCCGGCCGCGCGCCAGCGCTTGAGCATCGCGATCGCGTCGCGAAGCTTCGCCGAGTCCGGGTTGCCGACCGCACGGAGGATCGTCGGCAGGAGCTTCACGGCGCGGAGATCCTCGGTTGCTGGCTCCTCCATCGACTGGACGAGCTCGGCCAGGCTGATCTTGCGGTCGCCGGCAATGTCGGCCCGCACCCGGTCGGCGATCAGCTGCTGGCGGTGGATCGGACCGTAGTCGTACTGGTCGTCCGCGGCAGCCCATCCCGGCGCCTGCTTGTTGTTCCAGGAGACCAGGTAGGCGGGATCGACGGCGTGCGGGTGGTCGTCCAGGGGCAGCCAGTCGGCCGTGTGAGTGGAGGGGTCGTAGCCCTGCCAGTCGTACTGCCCCGTCCCCAGCACCGGGAAGTCGGGCGAGGTGCCCGGGGCCCGCTGCGGATACCAGCCGGTCAGGTAGTAGGCGATGTGCTGGGAGTCGATGTACGACCAGTTGAAGGCGAAGTTCATCTTCGACGCCGCCCGCCTGAACGACGCCGGTCCGTCCCGCATAAACCTGGGGTCGTTGATGCGCGAGAAGAAGAGCCCCGAGTCGGCCTCGTGGAAGTACGTGCTGCGGGCGCTGATGAAGGCGACCTTCTTGCCGCCGACGGTGCCGCGCGCAAAGACGATCCCGTGCACGGTGCGATACGCCTTCAGCGTCTCGGATCCTTTCGGGGTGGAGTCGACCGCGTTCGGGGTCCAGCTGTTGGTTCGGTCGAGCTCTTGCATCGACCGGCACTGGCCCTTGTAGCGGTAGTGGAAGTCGTCCTGACAGAGCACCTCCGCGAACGTGTCGACGTTGTCGGAGGTGGCCGTCGTCGCGCTCCACGCGTAGTCGCGCCCGTGGCCGAGCAGGACCCAGAGGTTGACGCCGGGGAAGGTCGCGCCGCGGGCGTCGAGGCCGGGGCCGTGGATATCCTCCTCCATCAGGATCTGTGGCAGGTAGTAGCCGACCTGCGGGCCGAGGACTCCGACCGGGTGACCGGTGCGCGACTCGCTTGCCGAGACCAGCTCCCAGTTGGAGGCGTGCGGCGGTCCTGCTTGCAGGGCTTGCATCAGCTGCGCGCCTACGTCGCCGAAGCCGTTGTCGTTCGTCGCCGCCGCGGCGCTCGCGGAGACTGGCGGGGCCACCGGAGCCGGCGTGACGGATCCACGGTCGGGCAGCGCCAGGCCTTGCGAGGAGAACGCGCTCGCCGTCTCGTATGGGAAGCTGCGTGAAACGGTGGTCGGCGCCTCCGGGTCGTTCTTGGAGCGGAAGTCGCTCCAGGCGCGCTGCCCGGCTTGCTGGCCGAAGCGCCGCACGAAGGCCTGCATGAGCTCGGCCGAGTTCAGCTCGTTGCCGCCGCCTTTGCCGAAGATGCCGCCGATCAGTGAGGCCTCCGCGATCACGTCGGTCGGGGTCCACATCTGCGGCGACTTGCCCAGCGCCGCGTACTCGGCCGGCAGCAGGTTCGGATTGGTGAGCGCCTCGCTGATATACGCGTTGATCCCGTCGACGTAGTTGTGGACGTCGTTGACCAGCTTCACGCCCTCGGCTCCGTAGAACTCGCCGGCCCGATCGATCTGTGTCTGCAGGTCATGCTCCGTATACGGAGCCAGCTGCCACTGGACGTGGTCCATGGCGCGGTTGGAGGGCGAGCCGCCTATGAACGAGGAGAGCTCGGCCCGCCCCGTGTGGCGGAGGATGTCCATCAGAAAGAGCCGGTCCTGGGCCCCCGCAAATCCCTCGCCGAACATCACATCGGCGCGCGTCACCCCGTAGATGTGCGGAATCCCGTATTCGCGGTCACGGATGATCGTCACGCCCGGCCTCGGGGTCGTGGTGGACTCGGCATCACCCTGCTTGACGCCGAAGGTGGCGTCCTTGTAGTACTGCGGGATTTGGGCGTTGGTCAGGTTCGGCGACCCGGTGATGAGGCTGTCGTACAGAGGTTGCTGGTCCGTGAAGTGGTCGGGGTAGCTGCCGTCGAGCTGGAACTGGGCGAGCTGGGCGGCGTTGTCGGTGCCCGCCTCGCCGGGCGGCAGGACGTTGCGGAACCCGCCTGCATCATGCGTGCCGTATGGCTCGACCGTGGCCGCAGCGGCGGGCGCGAGCGCCAAGGCGACCGCGGCGACCGAGGCCACCCAGATTCCGAGCGAGACTCTTCGCGCTCCCATACCCATTTTCGGCGTTCCTGTGCTTTCTCGATCGCGGCCGCGGCGCTTCGGCCGGAGCTCGCGACGAGCGGCGCGAGTATATGTGCGCCCCGGAGTTTCTGCATCGGTTCCGGACCGGCGCCGACCGGCGATTTCCCCGGCGCCGCGGCTGGCGGTTTCGATGTTCGTCCTGCGCCCCCATCCACCGTCGACGTGGCTGACTTTATTCATCTATGTGATGAACAAGGTCAGCCACCTCCGGGGACGCGGGCCGAGAGTGCACCGGTGCGCTGGATGCGGACGCAAGCGTCTTGCATGGGTCTGAACGCGGGCGCGGGGCGCGTCACCAGACACCTGGAACGAGACGCTGCGTGCGCCGCATGTAGGAGCGGTACGGCTCGCCAAGCTCGTCGGCGAGTACTCGCTCCTCGTGAGTGAGGCGGAGGCTGAAGCCGATCAGCGGCGGCGCCAGACAGAGCGGGATCGAGAGCCAGGTGCCAAGCGAGATGCCCAGTCCGAGTGCCGCGATCAGGAGCCCCGTGTAGCTTGGATGGCGGATGAGTCGGTAGGGGCCGCTGTCGACGACTCGATGGTTGGTCTGGACGACAACCGTGAACTTGAAGAAGCGACCCAGCTCGTGCACGGCCCAGGCCCTCAAAGCGAGCCCGGCCGCGAACACGGCGAGGCCGACAACGACGGGCCACCAGCCGGGGCCTGGCAGCGCGAGATCGCCGCCCCGGGCGGCCAGCACCCCGAGGCCAATTCCCGCGAGGATCGACAAGGTAAGCGGGACGAAGCTTCGATCGCCGTGCTCGGCGTCGCCCCCGCGCGTGCGAAGCGCGAGCGTGAGCTCGAAGACCCCCCAGCCCGCCGCGCATAGCCAGAAGACCGTTCCCGCCGTGCCGCCGTGGACGACCAGAGGCTTCATCAACGCCACGGCCGGACTCCGGCTTGCACCCTATTCCTCGTGCCAGGGAGTGAGCACGCGGGGGCCGTCCTCGGTGACGGCGACCGTGAACTCGAAGTGAGCGGCGAGCGTGCCATCGGCGGAGTACACCGCCCAGTTGTCCTCGCCCACGCGGACCTCGGGGCCGCCGGCGTTGACCATCGGCTCGAGCGCCAGCAGCATGCCCGGCTCGAGCTCGGGGCCCTTGCCGGGCTCTCCGTAGTTGGGAATCTGCGGATCCTCGTGCATGTCGCGTCCGATGCCGTGGCCGACCAGCGAGCGGATGATGGAGAAGCCCTCCAATTCGACTTGGCGCTGGATCGCGGCCGAGACGTCCCCGAGCCGGTTGCGCGGCCGCACCTGCCCGGCGCCGGCCAGGAGCGCCTGCCTGGTGGCGTCGAGCAGCCTGCGCGCCTCGGAGTTCACGGGTCCGACCGGGACCGTGATCGCCGCATCGGCTACCCAGCCGTCCTTGGTCACCCCCACGTCGAGAGAGATGATGTCTCCCCGCTTCAGCTCATAGACGCCCGGGATCCCGTGGACGACCATGGAGTTCGGCGAGGTGCAGATCGAGCCGGGGAAACCACGGTAGCCCTTAAACGAGGCCTCCGCCCCCTGGGAAGCGATGAAACGCTCGGCTGCCTCGTCGAGCTCAGCCGTGGTGATGCCCGGATGGCACTTCGAGCGCAGCATGCGCAGGCATCGCGCCTGGATCACGCCGGCCGCAGCCATCCGCTCGATCTGCTCCGGAGTCTTCCTGATGATCATTCGGCGATCCCCTAGGCAGCGGAAACCGAGCCTAGAGCTCTTCTTCCATGCGCAGGGTGGCGAGCAGGGCTCTAATCCGGTCGTTGACCTCGTCGGGCTCCAGGGCGCCGTCGACCCTCCGCAACAGCCCCTTGCCCTCGTAGTAGTCCACCAGCGGCTCCGTCTTCGAGTGGTACTGCTCGAGACGGTGGCGAACGACCTCGGGCTGGTCGTCATCGCGGATCTCCAGGCGGGCGCCGCAGATGTCACAGATGCCCTCGTTCTTCGGGGGATCGAACTCGACGTGGAAGATGTGCCCCTCCTTGACGCATGTGCGGCGACCGCCGAGGCGCCGTACGACCTCATCGTCCGAGACCTCGATCAGGACTGCTGCGGTCAGCTTGCGGCCGAGCT
>VAYK01000010.1 GCA_005884985.1 Actinomycetota bacterium
TACATCGAGATGACGATGAACCCGACCACGCCGCCGACCATGATGATCATCAGCGGCTCGATCAGCGCGGTGAGCGCCCTGATCTTCGCGTCGACCTCGGCCTCGTAGAAGTCGGCGATCTTGCTGAGCATCGTCTCGAGCTGGCCGGATTCCTCCCCTACCGAGACCATGTGCTCCACCATCGGCGGGAAGATGTCGTGCTGGCCGATCGGGTGGGCGATCGTCCCGCCCCGCTTGACGGAGGCGTACACGTCGTCCATCGCCGCCGTGACCACGCTGTTCCCCGACGTCTCGCCGGCGATCTCGATCGCCTGCAGGATCGGGACGCCCGAGGCGATCATCCCGGAGAAGGTGCGCGACCAGCGCGCCAGCGCGACCTTCTGCACCACGTCGCCGACCCGCGGGATGCGGAGCTTCAGGCGGTCCCACTGGTGACGTCCCCGGTCGGTCTTCTTCCAGCGCAGGAAGCCGTAGGTCCCGACCGCCGTCACCGCGATCAGGAGGTACCACTGGTGGGTGACGAAGTGCGAGACGCCCACCGTGATCTGCGTCATCAACGGCAGGCTGGTGTCCTCGGTCGGGTTGTCGGCGGCGATCTCGTTGAAGATGTTCACGAACACCGGGACGATCACCGCCACCACGACGACCATCACGATCAGCGCCAGGCCGAAGACGACCGCCGGATAGGTCATCGCCGAGCGCACCTGGCGGCGCAGGGCGTCGAGCCGCTCCAACTGGTAGGCGATCCGGTCGAGCGCGTCGTCGAGGCGACCCGAGTCCTCCCCGGCGCGCACTACGGACCGGTAGAGCGGGTCGAACACCCCGGGCTGGGACTCCATCGCCTCGGCCACCGAGCTTCCCGCCTCGACGTCCTCGCGAACGCCGATGATCGCCTTCTCCAGCATCTCGTCCTCGGTCTGCGCCTCTAGCGTGTAGAGCGAACGCAGCATCGGCATCCCAGAGGAGATCAGGGTCGCGAACTGGCGCGAGAACACGGAGAGGGCGCGCAGGTTGACGCTCTTGAAGCGCTGGAAGATGCTCTCGAGCTTCATCGCCTCGCGCTTCTCGGAGATGTCGAGGACGATCAGGCCCCGCTGGCGAAGCTGCTCGGAGACCGCCACCTTCGAGGAGGCCTCCATCTCGCCCCGCGCCGGGACGCCGGCGAGGTCGACCGCGCGAAACGCGAAGGCGCTCATCCCCCGCCCATCCCCTTCATCATGCGGCGGCCACCGGCACCCGGGTCACGGGGGCGCCGCCGAGCAGTCGCTTCAGCTCCTCCGGGACGGAGGCGCGCTGCTCGGCGAGGGAGCGCGTGATCTTGCCCATCCGCACCAGCTCGGCGAGGTGGGCGTCCATGGTCTGCATCCCGATCGCGCCCGAGGTCTGAAGCGCGGAGTAGATCTGGTGCGTCTTGCCCTCGCGGATCAGGTTGCGGATCGCGGGCGTGGGCACCAGCACCTCGCAGGCGACAATCCGGGCCGAGCCGTCGGCCGTCGGCACGAGCTGCTGGGTGACGATCCCCTGAAGCGCGATCGAGAGCTGCATCCGGACCTGCTGCTGCTGGTGCGGCGGGAAGACGTCGATGATCCGGTCCACAGTCTGCGCCGTCGACTGGGTGTGGAGGGTGGCAAACACCAGGTGGCCGGTCTCGGCCGCGGTCAGCGCCGTCGAGATCGTCTCCAGGTCGCGCATCTCGCCCACCAGGATCACGTCGGGGTCCTCGCGCAGCGCCGCCTTCAGGGCGATCGCGAAGTCGTGTGCGTCGGCGCCGATCTCGCGCTGGTTGACGATGCACTTCTTGTGCTGATGGAGGAACTCGATCGGGTCCTCGATCGTCAGGATGTGCTCCTCGCGCTCCTCGTTGATCAGGTCCACCATCGAGGCCAGGCTGGTCGACTTGCCGGAGCCCGTGGGCCCGGTAAGCAGGACGAAACCGCGCCGCTTGCGCGTGAACTCCTCGAGCACCAGCGGCAGGCCCAGCGACTGGAGGCTGAGGATCTCGCTGGGGATGAGGCGGAAGGCGGCCGAGATCGCGCCGCGCTGAAAGAAGCAGTTGACGCGGAAGCGCGCCACCCCGGGGATCGCATAGGCGAAGTCGAGCTGCTGCTGGTTCTCGAACTTCTTGCGCTGGGAGTCGTTGAGGATCGAGTAGACGATCTCCCGCGTCTCCTGCGGGCTGAGCGGCGGATAGTCATCCATGGGGACGATCCGCCCGCGCACGCGGACGGCGGGCGGGAATCCCGGCGTCAGATGGACATCCGAGGCCCGCACCTCGACCATCTTGGTGAGCACCGCAGCGAAATCCAGACTCATCGCCCCCTAGATCGTCGGACGCGCACTCATGCTTTAGTCATGGACCGCGACGCGGACGCGGGGTTAGCTCCCGAGCCGCCCGGTCCCGCCAACGCCTTTCAGCAGGACAGGCGGTTGACCGAGCGGCGAGGCAACGACAGGGGCCCCTGGCTCTCGACCGCCCGGTGGCTGATCTCCCCGGCGTGACCCGTGATCCGCGCGGCCGGTGGCGCCCACACCGAGTCCAGGGTCCCGTCGCACGCTGGCCCGCTGGCCAGCCGCACACGACGCTGGTGCCCGGTGAGGTTGAGCAAGAGCGCCCCCCGGCCCTGGAGCGCCACCGCCCGCACGGCCGCGAGTCGGGTGCCGGGAATGCGCGGGGAGTCGCGCACGGCGAGCTGGCGCACCCGTGCGCCGCCCGATAGCAGCGGGTAGAGCTCGCCGAGCGCCCTCCCCACCGCGGTGGGCGCGAAGGGCACGGTGCTCGGCGTGTCACCGAACGCCTCCGCGTTGGCAAACAGAGCAGCGAATGGATTGCCGAAGATCAGCGCCTGGAGGTCCTCCTGACGCACCCGGCGCTCGCCGAGCAGCCCGAGCAGATACTCGGCGTCCGAGAGGCCGTTCGCCCATGTCCCGCGCAGCGAGGATTTGTGCGAGATGTTCCACTCGGTCACCCAGGCCACGACCCCATTCGGCAGTTGGCGAAGCCCTCCGTAGCGAAGCAGGGAGAGTCGGCGAAGCGGTGCGGCAAGGACCTTCGAAAGCCTGGCGCGGGTCAGACGTCCTGGCGGTGTCTTCCAGTAGGGGTGAAAGGTGATTGCGTCCTCCCCGCGAAGCGTGCTGAGCACCCCGCGGTCCCAGCGCCCGCGCCGGGTGCGAGAGGGCCACGAAGGCGAGCCGCCGAATCCCACCGCCGCGACCCTGGCGTGCGGGAACTGGCCCTTGATCGCGCGAATCCAGCGGGTGGCCTTGCGCCCGTAGGCCTTCGGGGTGGGAACGGCCCGGTCGATGAGCGGCGCATGGAAATAGAGCTCGTTGCCGAGCTCGATCCGGCGGATCGGCATGCCGAGATCCCGAGCGGCGCGCAGCATGGCCAGCTGGTCGGAGAGGCTCGAGCTCACGAGGTTGAGGTCGAAGACCGGATCCGCGTTGGCCTCACGAATCAAATCCGCCCAGTCGGAGAGGTAGACGGGCGTCATCTGGCGGCTCGCGGCCCGGAAGGCGGGCGGAACACCGGCCTTGTCGAAGAACTTGCCCGTCCGCCAGTTCCAGTAGTTGGCGGTGGTGCCGCCGAAGACTCGGAGGGCGCCCGGGGCCAGCCCGGCAGCCGCCTGCCGAAGCTCCGGGGTGAGTGCTTGCCAGGAGTTCTTGCGAAAGGGCGCGTTGAATCCGGCGAACGCCGACGGGATCGCGTGATAGCGCGTGGCGGCCCGAGCGGTGAGCGGTGTCGCGCCGGTGGTGGCCCCTCCACCCCGTGACGTGTAGGCGCCGCCCAGAAGCACGATCGCGATCAGGACGACGATCAGCGGACGAGATCGGGTCATCGGGTAATCGGGAAGCCTACGGCGAGAGACGGGTGGCGCGGGAAGGTAGCCTCCCTGCCGGTTCCGCGCGGGCGTCCGCTAAGACCAGCCGATGACCGACTCGCCACGATTCGAGACAGCCGCCATCCACGCCGGCCAGGACCCGGACCCGGCGACCGGCGCTGCGGTCGGCCCGATCTATCAGACCTCGACCTACGTCCAGGAGGGCGTCGGCCGGCACCGCGGCTACGAGTACTCCCGCAGCGACAACCCGACCCGAAGGGCTTTGGAGGCCTGCCTGGCCGCGCTCGAGGAAGCTCGCCACTGCGTCGCCTTCGGCTCCGGGATGGCCGCGATCGCCACCCTGGCGATGACCGTGCGCTTCGGCGACCGCGTCGTGATCCCCGACGACGTGTACGGCGGCACCTACCGGCTGTTCGACCAGGTCATGGGGTCCCTCGGGCTCCGGTACGACACGGTCGACATGACCGACCTGGCGGCGGTGAAGCAAACGCTTGGGGACGAGACGGCGCTGGTGCTGGTCGAGTCGCCCACCAACCCGCGGCTCAGGATCCTCGACCTGCGGGCGCTCGCGGAGCTGGCGCATGCGGCCGGCGCGCGGTTCGTGGTGGACAACACCTTCGCCACCCCCTACCTCCAACGTCCGCTGCGCCTCGGCGCGGACGCCGTCGTCTACTCGGCGACCAAGTACCTGGGCGGCCACTCCGACCTCGTGATGGGGGCCGTGACGCTCGATGACGACGAGCTGGCCGAGCGGCTTCGCCTGCTGCAGAACTCGGCCGGAGCGGTGCCGGGCCCGTTCGACTCCTGGCTGGTGCTTCGGGGGCTCAAGACCCTCGCAGTGCGGATGAGGCAGCACTGCGCCAACGCTGAGCGGATCGCAGCCTTCCTGCGAGAGCAACCCGCCGTCGGCCGCGTCCACTACCCCGGGCTCGAGGACTTCCCCGGCCACCCGCTCGCTCGCGGCCAGATGGACGCTGCGGGCGCCCCGCTTTACGGTGGAATGGTCTCGTTCGAGACCGAGTCCGAGGAGCGGGCGCTCCGCGTTTGCGAGAGCACCCGCGTCTTCTTGCTCGGCGAGTCGCTCGGCGGCGTGGAGTCGCTGATCGAGCACCCGGCGCGCATGACCCACGCCTCGCTGGAGGGATCGGGGATCGAGGTCCCCGCGACCCTGGTCCGGCTCTCGGTCGGGATCGAGCACCCCGACGACCTGATTGCCGATCTCGGGCAAGCTCTCGGCTGAGCGCATTCAGCGCGCGCTGTGGGCGAGGAACTCGAGCAGGTCGGCCCTGGTCAGCACTCCCACCGGTCGCGAGCCGTCGGCAACGATCACGGCCTCGGCGCCCCGGGAGAGGTCCTCGAACATCTCCTCCACCCCCGAGGCTCGCTGAACCACCGGCAGGGGCGGGCCCATGACCTCGGCCACGTCGCGCTCGACCGCGTCGCCATCGCGAAAGACTCGATCGAGCAGCCTTCGCTCGTTGATCGAGCCGACGATCTCGGAGAGGTCCTGGGGGTCCTCGGAGCGGGACACCGGCGCTTGGGAGACCCCGTACTGCTCCAGGATGTCGATCGCTCTGCCCACCTTCTCGTGGGTCGGGATCACGATCAGCTCGGGCACGTCCAGGCCATAGCGCCGCTTCGCCGCTTGGACCTCGCCGATCCTGGCCCGCGTGCCCGGGCGCTCCAGGAAGCCGTACTCGAGCATCCAGGAGTCGTTGTAGACCTTCGACAGATATGAGCGTCCCGAGTCAGGGAGGATGACGACGACTACCTGTTGGGCGTCCAGCTCCCGGGCGACCTCGAGCGCGGCGTGCACCGCGGTGCCCGCCGAGCCGCCAATCAGCAGGCCCTCCTGGCGGGTGACCTGGCGCGCGCACAGGAACGAGTCGCGGTCTGACACGGTCACCCACCGGTCCACCAGCTCGCGATCGACCGTTTCCGGCCAAAAGTCCTCCCCGATCCCCTCGACCAGGTAGGGACGTGCCTCGCCGCCCGTGTAGAGCGACCCCTCAGGATCGGCGCCCACCACGACCACCTCCGGGTTGTGCTCCTTGAGGTAGCGGCCGGTGCCCGAGATCGTGCCCCCGGTGCCGACCCCCGCCACGAAGTGGGTGATCCGCCCCCCGGTCTGCTCCCAGATCTCCGGCCCGGTGGTCAGGTAGTGGGCGGTCGGGTTCTCCCGATTGAAGTACTGGTTGGGCTGGAAGGCGCCCGGGATTTCCTCCGTGAGGCGGTCCGCTACCCGGTAGTAGGACTCGGGCGAGTCCGGCGGCACCGCCGTCGGGGTGACCACGACCTCCGCCCCGTAGGCGCGCAGCAGCGAGATCTTCTCCCGGCTCATCTTGTCGGGCATCGTGAAGATGCACCGGTAGCCCTTGATCGCCGCAGCGATGGCCAGCCCCACGCCGGTGTTCCCCGAGGTCGGCTCGACGATCGTGCCACCCGGCCGCAGAAGGCCCTCTCGCTCGGCCGCCTCGATCATCCGCAGTCCGATCCGGTCCTTGACCGAGCCGCCTGGATTGAGCATCTCCAGCTTGCCCAGCAGGGTGCACTCCACCTCGCGGCCGATCCTCTCCAGCCGCAACAGCGGCGTCCGCCCGACCAGATCGAGCAGCGAATCCGCCGCGTCTATCTCGGCCCTGCGTTGGAGGCCGGTCTGCGAATCCATCGCTCCAGGTGAGGTTACCTTCGACCGACTCGCTGCCGACGCTTGGGGCGACCTACGCGGAGACCCGAGCGATTTCCTCGATCGAGGTGACGCCGTCCCGCACCTTGTGCAGGCCGTCCTCTCGCAGGGTCCGCATGCCCTGCTCGCGCGCCGTCGCGGCGATCTCGGCCTCGGCCGCGCCGGTCACCGTCAATTCCTTGATCTGGTCGCTCATCTGCATCACCGAGAAGAGGCCGATCCGGCCCCGGTAACCGGTGTGGCTGCAGCGGGCACAGCCGACAGGCTCGTAGGTCTCGAGGTCGGCTCCTACCCGGAAGCCCGACGCGACCAGCGCGTCCCGGGGGATCACGGTGCGCTGCTTGCAGTGGGTGCAGAGCTGGCGCGCCAAGCGCTGCGCGACCACGCACTCGATCGCCGATGCGGTCAGGAAGCTCTCGATCCCCATCTTGGACAGGCGCGCCACCGCCCCCGGCGCGTCGTTGGTGTGCAGCGTGGACAGCACCATGTGGCCGGTGAGCGCCGCCTCGATCGCGATCCGCGCCGTCTCCGCGTCGCGGATCTCGCCGACCATGATCACGTCGGGGTCGGCGCGCAGGATCGAGCGCAGGCCGGTCGCGAAGTCGAGTCCCGCCTTGCGGTTGACGTTGAGCTGGTTGATGCCCGAGATCCGGTACTCCACCGGGTCCTCGATCGTGATGATGTTGCGCTCCTCGACGTTCAGCTCTCGGAGCGCCGCGTACAGCGTCGTCGACTTGCCCGAGCCGGTCGGCCCGGTGACGAGAACCGCGCCGTGGGGCCTGGTGAAGGCGGCCTCGAACCGCTCCCGGGCCTCGCCCCCCACTCCGAGCTCGTCGAGGGTTCGCATCGCCTGATCCTTGTCGAGGATGCGGATCGAGCAGCCTTCCCCTCGCTGGGTCGGCAGCGTCGTCACGCGCAGGTCGATCTTCCTGTCCTCCACGTTGATGCTCACCCGGCCGTCCTGCGGGACGCGCTTCTCGGCGATGTCCATGTCGGACATGAGCTTCACGCGCGAGACCACCCCGGAGATCATCCGCTTGGGCACCCGCGCGGTCTCATGCAGCACCCCGTCCACCCTGAAGCGGACCCTCATCTCGCTCTCGTCGGGCTCGAAGTGGATGTCGGAGGCCCCCTCACCGACCGCTTGGGCAAGCACCGAATAGACAAGTTTGATCACCGGGTCGGTGATCTCCGCCTCGCCCTCTTGCTCCTCCTCTTCGGAGACCGCTTCGGACACCGCCGACTCGAGGGTCTTCATGCGCCCGATCAGGGCGTCGATGTCGTCCTCCGCGGCGACCGCGACGCGGCAGTTGAGCCCGGTCATCATCTGGATGTCGTCGACCGCCAGCACGTTCGCCGGGTCGGCCATCGCCAAGAGCAGCGTCTCCTGGCTGACGTAGCCGATCGGGATCGCCTTGTAGCGCCGCGCGGCGGTCACCGAGAGCATGTTCGAGGCGCCCATGTCGACCTTGTAGAGGTTGAGGTCGACATGGTCGAGGCCGTAGCGCTGGGCGATCGCCCGCGAGAGCTGATCACCGTCGATCACCTTGTGCTCGCGGAGCAGCGCCTCCGGAGACCTACCCGCGACCCGCGCCTCGTTGATCACCTCGTCGACGCGCTCGCGGCTTGAGTAGCCGAGCTCGACGATCACGTCGGTGACGAACATCCCCGAGTGACCGCGCCGCATCGCCGTCGTGATCCCGTTGCTGACGGCCTCCTCGCGGCCATCGTCGAGCTGGCGGGCGGTCGCCTCGCCCGGCGAGGGCACTGGTCTCAGGTGTCCGGGGCGGTTGAAGATTCCCATGTGGCTGTGGCGGCCCGCCTCATCACGTCGATCGGGGGTTCTAGCCCCGTCCAGATGCGAAGCGACGCGGCTCCCTGGCGAACCAGCACCTCGATCCCGTCGATGACCGTTGCGCCGTGCGCTCTCGCCGCCCTGGCGAGCTCCGTCTCGGCGGTCCCGTAGGCGAGGTCCACCAATTGATGTATCTCGTTCAACGAATCGGCACGGAGCGGCAGGCTCTTGAGGTCTGCAGCACTTCCACGTGACGTGCCCATGCCCACGGTCGTGGCGTTGACGACCAGATCGAAGCTCGCTGCCCCCTGCCCGTCGCCCGGGGGGTCAGGCGTTGCAACCGAGGCGCCCAATTCGGCGGCCAGTCGCTCGGCACGCTCGGGGGTGCGGTTCCAGATCGATACGTCGGCGCCCTGCGTGACCAGGGCCCAGACCACGGCGCGCGCCGAGCCGCCGGCGCCGAGCACCAGGGCGCGCTTGCCAGCCGGCGGTGCCGGGAGCGAGTCCAGGAAGCCCGTTGCGTCCGTGTTCTCGGCCGCGATCCGCCCGCCGGGGAAGCTGAGCGTGTTGGCGGCGCCGATGGCCCGCGCCGCCTCGGAGGCCTCGCCGGCCAGCCCGAGCGCCGCGACCTTGTGCGGAACGGTGACGTTGGCGCCCACGAAGCCCCCAGCCGCCAATCCGCGCACGCGCGCCTCGAAGTCCGCGGGGGCAACCTCGATCGCCTCGTAGGACCACTCGGCGGCAAGTCCGAGCTCGGCCAGCGCCGCAGCCTGCATCGCCGGCGAGCGCGAGTGCGAGATCGGCTGGCCGAGGACGGCGAGCCGGGGCATCAGCCCGCGCAGCGTGCAGGGGTCGGCGCGTTACCCCCGTTCGCGGCGCGGGCCCGGTCGTAGGCTGCCTTGGCCCGATTGAACTGGGCGTCGGTGGTGGCGAAGGTGTGCTCGCCGCAGGTGTTGGGCTTGACCTCGTAGTACAGATACGGCACCTGCGCCGGGTGGGCCGCCGCCTGGATCGAGGCGAGGCCGGGATTGCCGATCGGTCCCTGCGGGAGCCCCGAGTTCGTGTAGGTGTTGTAGGGAGAGTTCACCTGGAGCTCGGACGGGCTGATGGGCTTCGTGAAGTTACCGGTCGCGTAACGGATCGTTGCGTCGATCTGGAGCGGCATCCCGCCGTGGAGGCGGTTGTAGATCACGGCCGCGACCAGCTTTCGCTCCTTCGGCACCTGCACCTCGCGCTCGATCATCGAGCCGATGATCAGCACGTCGTAGGTGGTCAGGTTCTTGGAGCGCGCGTAGCCCATGTTCACCTGCGCAATGTTCTGCTTGAAAGCGGCCAGGGAACAGGAAGCCCTCGAGGGTCTGCGGGCTCTGCGCCCCGTACTTGGCGGGGTCGAAGCGCCTGAAGCTCTGGCTCGCCTTCAGATAGTCCCCGCGCAGGCCGGCCTTGGTGGCGATGGCGGCGACCTCGCGCCGGTCGTATCCCTCGGGGATCGTGATCGTCTGCGCCGGTTTGGCCTGGGTCGCGACCGTGGCCCCGCCGCCGCTCGAGCTGTGGCGGATCGCCACCCCGATCAGGACGACGACCGCGACCGCCGCCGCCAGGGCGCCCACGGCATACAGCCGCCGGCGCCAGTAGACGTCCTTTGGCGAGCGCGGTGGGCGGGGCGGCGGAGGCGGCGGTGGCGATGACCCCGATGGCGGTGGAGCCGGCGGCGGGGCATCCCCCGCGAGCAAGCCTTTGACGCGATCGCCGACCGCAGCCCGGCTCTGGCGGCGCGGCACGCCGCCCTCGCGCCTGCGGGTCTCGCGCTCGGCTCGACGCCGCTCGCGCTCGCGGGCGCTCTCGAGCTCGTAGATATGACTCGAGCAGGTGCGCCGCCGCGAGCGCATCGGGAGGGGCGCTTGCCCCGGCGCGGGCCGAGCGTTCGGCCAGACGTGTGGTCAATCGCTCGTCGTAGGTCTCCACCGGTACGTCGAGGATCACGGCCAGAGCGTCGCGAAACGCCCGCGCCTCGGTTGCCTGGGGTCCCTCGGACCCGCTGAGCGAAACCGGCAGTCCCACGATCACTAGTTCCGCCTCATGCTCCGCCGCCAGCTCCGCGACCGCTCGCGGCTCGGGCGGCTCGATGACTCCCACAGGACGCGCGATCGTACCGGTGGGGTCCGAGACCGCGCACCCGGCGCGCGCGGACCCGTGGTCGATTGCCAGGATGCGCATTGGTTGGGCAAACAGGCTACGCGCCGAGGCCGCGCCTGATCGCTTCCCGGGCCACGCGCAGCGCCTCCTCCAGCCGACTCGGGTCCCTACCTCCCGCTTGCGCGACGGTGTCACGGCCCCCTCCCCCGCCGCCGACCACCGCGGCCGCTTCCCGGACCACGTCCGCCGCCGAGAGCCCCCGCTGGACGGCGCTGTCGGTGAAGCTGGCAACCAGGGCTACCTTGCCATCCTCGGCCCCACCGAGCACGACCGCGGCGTCGCCCAGCCGCGCCTTGATCCGATCGGCCAGGTCGAGCAGGGCGCCCTGATCGGCCCCCTGCCCTCGACTCACCACGACCCTGAGGCCGGCGATCTCCTCGCCCTCGTCGCCGAGCCGGTCCGCCTGCTCCTTTGCCTGACGGGCGTCGATCTCGGCCTTGACCTTCTCCAGCCGCGCCAGCCGGTCGGCGGCCCGCCGGGCCGCGCCGAGCGGGTCGCGGGCGGGGCCCGTGAGTGCCTCGACTCGGCGCACGTTGGCGGCGCTCGAGCCCTCGGAGACGATCGCGAAGATCCCGATCTCGGCCGTGTTGGCCACGTGGGTCCCTCCGCAGAGCTCACGCGAGACGTCGTCGACCTCGACCACCCGCACCCAGTCGCCGTACTTTTCGCCGAACAGCGCCATCGCGCCGAGCGCCTCCGCCTCGGCGCGCTCCATGTGCATCGCCCGCACGGGACGGCTTGCCTTGATCCAATCGATTACCCGATCCTCGATCCCGCGTAGCTCGTCGTCGGTCAGCGGCGCGCCGTGGGTGAAGTCGAAGCGCAGCTTGTCGGGGCGGACCGCCGAGCCCGCCTGGCGGACGTGGGTCCCCTGACGCTCGCGAAGCGCCGCGTGAAGGAGATGGGTCGCCGTGTGGTTTCGCATCGTCGCGTGGCGGGTCGCGCGCTCGACCTCGGCCTCCACCCGTGTGCCGGGGGCGGGAACCGGCCCGTCCACGCGGATCACCTGGTCATCGCCGACGCGATACACGTCGGCGACCCGCGCTCCCTGTCCGTCCCAGCGGATCACGCCGGAGTCGGAGACCTGGCCGCCGCCCTCGGGGTAGAAGGGGCTCTCCTCGAGCTTGGCCAGGACCGCGGCACGTTTGCCGTTCCCGGCCAGCTCCTCGGCGGCGATCACGGCGGTCTCGGCATGGAGCGTCTCGTACCCGACGAACGTGGACGCCGGCGCCGTCGAGGCGAACGCGATCACGGCCTCGTGATGGTCCGGCCTCGAGATCTCCGCGCCGCTTCGCGCCCGCAGGCGCTGCTTCTCCATCAGTGCCTCGAAGCCGGAGTCGTCGACCGACAGCCCCTCCTCTGCCAATAGCTCCTTGGTCAGGTCGTACGGGAAGCCGTAGGTGTCGTGGAGCTTGAAGGCGTCCGCCGCGTCCACCCACGACGTCCCCTGATCCTTCGCCTCGGAGACGAGCCGGGCGAGGAGCTCGGTGCCGCGGTCGAGCGTGCGTCCGAACGCAACCTCCTCGTCTCCCACCCAGCGAATGATCGTCTCACGGTGCTCGGCGAGCTCGGGATAGGCATCCGCCATCATCTCGACCGTCCGTTCGGCGAACCGCTCCAGCCAGGCCGACTCGAGCCCGAGGACGCGGCCCTGTTGGATCGCGCGGCGCATTACCCGCCGCAGGACGTAGCCCCGCTCCTCGTTGGAGGGCACCACTCCGTCAGCGATCAGGAAGGTCATGCCCCGGGTGTGGTCGGCGATGATCCGCATTGCCCGGGTGGTCGCGGGGTCGTGGTCGTAGGAGCGTCCGGACAGCTCCTCGGCCAGGTCGATCAGGGGCCGGAGCGCATCGGTCTCGAACACCGATCCGACCCCTTGCAGGATCGTCGCCATCCGCTCCAGGCCCATGCCGGTGTCGATGTTGTTCTTGGGCAGCGGGCTCAGCGAGCCATCCTCGTGAAGCTCGTAGCTCATGAACACGTGGTTCCAGTACTCGAGGAAGCGATCCGTGTCGTCGCCAGGCCGATCGTCGGGACCCCCGAACTCGAGGCCGCGATCCAGGTACATCTCCGCGCAGGGCCCGCACGGGCCCGTCACCCCGGCCTGCCAGAAGTTCTCCGCGCGCGGCAGCAGCACGATCCGCTCCTCGGGCACCCCGCGGGCCTTCCAGATCCCGATCGCCTCCTCATCCGGGCCGAGGCCGAGCTCCTCGTCGCCCCCGAACACGGTCACCCAGATCTGGTTGGGATCGAGGCCGAATACCTCGATCGAGAGCTCCAGGCCCCAGGTGATCGACTCGTCCTTGAAGTAATCGCCGAAGCTCCAGTTCCCGAGCATCTCGAAGAACGTGAGGTGTCGGCGCGTGTTGCCCACCTCCTCGATGTCCGGGGTGCGGAAGCACTTCTGGCAGGAGGCCAGGCGTTGGTTGGGCGGCGTCTCGTCGCCGCGAAAATAGGGCTTGAAGGGCTGCATGCCCGCGATCGTCAGCAGGGTCGAGGTGTCCTCGGGCGCGGGGATGAGCGACGCCGAGGGCATCCGCAGGTGCCCTCGCTCCTCGAAGAAGGACAGGTAGGCCTCACGAAGCTCGCTGGACTTCACGGCATCCAGGTAAGTCTAGGCGGCGATCGTCGCATGGCCGACGACGAAGTCGCCGTCCATCAGGCACGCGGTCTGCCCGGGGGCGACGCTGTACGCCGGCTCGGCAAGGTCCAGCCACAGCTCCCGGTGGCGGCCGGCGGCGCCCTCGACCGCGCAGCCGATCGGGCGCGAGCGGTAGCGCAGCCTGACGCGGTCGACGCGGTCGCCATCACGAACCAGCACCGCGTCGCGAACGTGCACGCGCTGGGTGGCCAGCTCCTCCCGGGATCCGACCACGACTCGGTTCGCGGCCGCGTCGGTCGCGAGGACGTAGCGCGGCTCGGCGGCCGCGAGGCGGAGGCCGCGTCGCTGGCCGACGGTGAAGTTGTGGTGGCCCGGATGACGGCCGACGACCCGTCCGGAGCGGTCGAGGATCTCGCCGGGTCGCTCGCCGAGCCGAGCATGGCGGGCGAGGAAGGAGCGCTTGCCCTCGCCGGCGAGGAAGCAGAGATCCTGGCTCTCGCGCTTGGTCGCCACCGGGAGGCCGGCGCGGGCAGCCAGCTCGCGCACCCGGGGCTTGGTCAGGCCGGCGAGGGGGAAGCGAACCCCGGCGAGCGACTCCGGCCGCAGCGCAGACAGCATGTACGTCTGGTCCTTGGCCGCATCGGCCGGCGCGGCCAGCAGCGGCCCGGCGCCGTCGTCGACGACGCGAGCGTAGTGGCCAGTGGCGAGCGCGGACGCCCCCACCCGCCGCGCGAGGGCGAGCATCGCGTCGATCCGCACCTCCCCGTTGCAGACCACGCACGGGTTCGGCGTTCGCCCCGCCTCGTGCCCGCCTAGGAAGCCCTCGACAACCGTGGTGCGAAACGAGTCCTCCAGGTCGAGAGTCAGGTGCGCAAGCCCGAGCCCGTGCGCGAGCGCCCGGGCGCCGACGACCGCCTCGGGCGAACAGCAGCTTCGGGCGCCGTCGGTGTGCCGGTCGGCCCACAGCTTCAGGGTCACCGCGACCACGTCGGCGCCCCGCCGGCGCTCGAGCAGCGCCGCGACGGCCGAGTCGACGCCGCCGCTCACCGCCACCAGGACGCGGTCTCCGCTCGCCGGCGGGTCCGCAAGGCGCTCGCCCGACGAGGCGGCCGCGCCGAGCGCGCGGTGGAGCGCATCCGCGGCCAGCTCCGCGGCGTGATGACCCTGCGGCGAGAGCCCGCCCAGCTCGGCGGAGATCTCCGCTGGCCCGATTCGCGCCACCTCCAGCAGGCCGGCGCCCTCAGCCGCATCGGCGACCACCGCGCCTGCCGCGACCGCCGCCGCGCAGCCCTCGGCGTCGAAGCGCGCCGCGGCGATGCGACCTCCCTCGACCGCGAGCGAGACGCGAACCAGGTCGCCGCACGGGGCTCCCCCGGCGGCGCCGCTGAAGGCGCCGTGGGGCGCCGGCCCGCGCCGCGAATCGTCGCTCAGGTAGTGCTCGAACGCCTCGAAGCTCATCGTCGTGCCCCGAGCGTAGCTATCCGCGCATTCAACGGACGTGCCTGACGTGATCCCGCCGGGCCGATCGAATCCCGCTGGGCCGAATTTGCAGCCCATAGGCGGTGAAATTCGGCCCACCTCGGACTGTGGGATCGCTACTACGGGTAGTAGGGAAGGTTGCTCGGGCCCTTGTAGAGCGCGTTGCGGATCGCCTGGTCGACGCTGTCCGGGCCCCGGAAGCCGTAGCTGACGCTCGCCGTCGGCGTGCCGTGCGTGAGGTGTCGCGGCCGCAGCACGATCAGCGCCGGAACGCGGTTCACGTCCACGCCCTCAGTGATTCGCGCGTAACGGGCGATGTGGGCGGCGTGGGTCACGAACACCGCTAGGTCGCTGCGGCCGCGAAGCCGCTCGACGCTGGCCCGCACCGCCGCGTCATCGATCCCGCGGCCCCTGAACACGAACAGGACCACCGCCTTGTCGTCCGCGTAGGCCTTGACCACCGGCGCGGGAAGCCCGGGCCCGACCACGAACTCTCCGACGCCAGCGCCGGTCGCCGAGCCGGCGGGCGGCACGGTCGTGGGCGGCACGGCAGTGGAGCCGGTGGCAGGCGGAGTCGTTCCGGCCGCGGAGCTCGAGGCCGTCGAGGCGCCGGTGCTGTCCGTCGGCGCCGGCGCGACCGGGGCGCCGGAGGTGGTCGCCGAGGTTGCGGAGGAGTCGCTGCCGCCGCTCTTGTGGGCCACCCGGGTCAGGAGCAGGAAGGCGACGATCACCGCTAGCAGACCGAGCACCGCCATCTGCGCGACGGGGTTGTCGTTCAGGACCTTTCTCACGACATGCCCCCCGCCGCAAGCCGCCGTGGCCGAGCCGCAAAGAACGCAGGCCCCAACTTGCCGACGCCGCTCGGCTTGAGAACCCTTCTCAGAAGGTGGGCGTCTACCGGCGAGCCCAAAAGTGGCCCGCCGGAAATCGACCCCCAAGCCGATTGTGCTGGCTCACAATTGGAGCGGCTATCGAACAAGCTCGAGCCTTGAGTGACCATACCTGTCACCAAGATGGTTCGACACGGGTCCGCGAAAGCTTGAGGACGCCGGCCACGGCCGGACGCCGGGCTGCGTCCGCGCGGCCGGACGCCGCGTTTGCGGCTACTCGGCCG
>VAYK01000064.1 GCA_005884985.1 Actinomycetota bacterium
ACAAGGTCGTGCCCGCCGAGGAGTTCGACGCCGCGGTAGCCGACTGGGCCGGCAAGCTCGCCTCGAAGAGCCCGGTGGTGATGCGCCTCGGCCACGACGCGATCTACCGCCAGCAGGACATGAACTTCCGGGATGCGCTCGAGTACCTGCGCTCGCAGCTCAGCATGGCGCTCTCGACCGAGGACATCCTCGAGGGTGTGAAGGCGTTCTTCGAGAAGCGCGAGCCGAAATGGAAGGGCAGATAAAGATGGCCGACAAGACCAAGACGGACGCTAAGGCTCCAGACCCGGCCGACGAGGCACGAAAGGTCGCCGACGCGGCGAAAGAAGCCGAGGCGGCCGAAGCCCCCGAGGAGGTCGAGGCCGGTGAGGAGACTGGGATGAAGGCCCTGGTCGAGGATCTTCATGAGCGCCGCCGAGGAGCGAAGCTCGGGGGCGGCGAGCAAAAGATCGCCCTCCAGCACGAGCGCGGCAAGCTGACCGCGCGCGAGCGGATTGATCTGCTGGTCGACCCGGGAACCTTCGTCGAGATCGGCATCCACGGGGGCCCGCACTTCTCGCAACGCTCGATGGAGGGCAGGGAGGCTCCGGCCGACGGCGTGATCACCGGCTGGGGAAACGTCGACGGGCGCCGCTCTTGCATCGTCGCCTACGACTTCACGGTGATGGCCGGCTCTATGGGGATGACCGGCGAGCTCAAGGTGGGCCGCCTGCGCGAGATGGCGGTTCAGAAGCGGATGCCGTTCATCTGGCTGCTGGACTCGGCCGGAGCGCGGATCCAGGAGGCGGCCGGCTCGCTGTTCGCCGGCTCCGGCCACCTGTTCCGCGAGGAGGTGACGATGTCCGGCGTCGTGCCGCTGGTCGCGGCGATGCTGGGCCCGTGCGCGGCGGGCACCGCCTACATCCCGGGCCTTGCCGACTTCGTCCCGATGGTCGTCGGCCAGGGGGCGATGGCGCTGGCCGGGCCGCACCTGACCAAGGCGGTGACCGGCGAGGACATCTCGATGGAGGACCTGGGCGGCGCCAGGGTGCATTGCCGGATCTCGGGGGTCGGCGACCTCGAGGTGGCCGACGACCACGAGTGCATCGAGGTGGTCAAGCGCTACCTCTCGTTCTTCCCGGCCAACTGCGAGGAGCGCCCGCCCCTGCGCGAGACGTCGGACCCAGAGGACCGGATGTCGGAGAGGCTCTTGGACATCGTCCCCGAGTCAGCGCGGCACCCCTATGACATGTACGAGGTGATCGGCGAGATCGTCGACGACGGCGAGATCCTGGACATCAAGCCGAAGTTTGCGAAGACGATCATCACCTGCCTGGCGCGCTTCGGCGGCCAGCCGGTCGGAATCGTCGCCAACCAGCCGAAGCAGCTCGGGGGCATCCTCGAGAACGACTCCGCCGACAAGGCGGCGCGGTTCATCAACCTGTGCGACGCCTTCAACATCCCGCTCGTCTTCCTGCAGGACGTGCCCGGATTCATGGTCGGCTCCAAGGTCGAGCACGCCGGGATCATTCGCCACGGGGCGAAGATGCTTTACGCGGTCTCACGGGCCACGGTGCCGAAGATCACCATCGTCGTCCGCAAGGCCTACGGCGCCGGCTACTACGTGATGTGCGGCAAGGCGTACGAGCCCGACCTGATCGTCGCATGGCCGACCGCCGAGATCTCGGTGATGGGCCCGGAGGGGGCGGTGAACATCATCGGCCGCTCCACGATCGAGGCCTCCGACGATCCGGAGAAGACCCGCACCCAGATGCTTGCCCAGATCAAGAAGTCGATCGATCCGTATATCGCCGCCCGCAACGACGTCATCGACGACGTCATTGACCCGCGCGAGACCCGGCCCACGATCATCCGGGGCCTGCGGATGGCGAAGGACAAGCGCGTCGACCGGCCGTGGCGCAAGCACGGGGTGATGCCGGTCTGAGCCGCTTCTCCGACCCCGCGATCATCAGCTGCTCGATCTCCGGTGCGGTGGCCAACCGCGACCAGTGCCCGGCGATCCCCTACACGCCCGCGGAGTACGCGGCCGAGGCGCGCCGGATCGTCGACGAGGGCGGCGTGCAGATCCACATTCACGCCCGCAAGCCGGACGGCACGCCCTCGTTCGAGATCGAGGACTTCCGCGCCATCACCGAGGCGATCCGGGCCGAGGTCGACGAGGTGATCGTCAACTACTCGACCGGGGCGATCGGGGTGCCGATCTCCAAGCGGATCTCCTACCTGCGCGAGCTGGTGCCCGACGTGGCGGCGCTCAACATGAGCTCGATGAACTACGCCAAGTACTCGCGGCGGCGCAGGGAATTCGTCTTCAAGGCGGTGTTCGAGAACAGCTTCGACACGATCATCGAGTTCCTGACCGCGATGCGCGAGCTGGGCATCAAGCCCGAGCACGAGTGCTTCGACGCCGGGCATGTCGCCAACCTCGATCCGCTAATCGACATGGGCCTCCTGTCCGAGCCGTTGAACGTCTCCCTGGTGATCGGCGTCAACGGGGGCATCCGGCCCAACGCCAGAAACGTGGCGTTCATGTCGGACCAGATCCCGGGCGGCGCCGAGGGTCAGAACAACTGGCAGGTGATCGGGATCTCCCGCGACCAGTGGAGGCTGGTAGGCGCGGCACTGGCGCTCGGGGGCAACGTGCGGGCCGGCCTCGAGGACAACTTCTATCTCCCCAACGGCGAGATGGCGCGCTCCAACGGTGACCTGATCGCCAAGGCGCGGCAGATGGTCGAGGACGTCGGCCGCCGCCCGGCGACCGTGGCCGAGGCTCGGGAGATGCTCGGCGTGCCGAGGCGCGACAAGCCGACCCGGCGCGAGGTGCTATCGCACCCCATCGAGACATCCGAGGCGTCGCCGGAATGAGCGAGCGAGCCCTTGGCGACGTCAGGGTTCTGGATCTCACCCGCCTGCTGCCGGGCGGCTTCTGCTCGCTGCTGTTGGCCGACTTCGGGGCCGATGTGGTCAAGGTCGAGGACACGGGCGGCGGGGACTACGTGCGCTGGGCGCCGCCCTACTACGGCTCCGACGCCGAGCAGGCCCTCGGCACCCGCTCGGCGCTCTACCTGGCGCTCAACCGCGGCAAGCGCTCGATCCGCATCGACCTGAAGTCCGACGCCGGCCGCGACGCCTTCCTGCGCCTGGCCCCGCATTACGACGTCGTGCTCGAGAGCTTCCGGCCCGGCGTTCTCGACCGGCTCGGCGTCGGCTACGAGGCCCTGCGACAGATCAACCCGCGGATCGTCTACTGCGCGATCACGGGCTATGGCCAGACGGGGCCCAACACCCAGCGTGCCGGTCACGACACCAACTACCTCGGGCTCGGGGGCCTGCTGGGGCTCACCGGCCTTCCCGACGGGCCGCCGATCCAGAGCGCCGGCCAGATCGCCGACCTGGGCGGCGGGGCGATGATGGCCGCCTTCGGGGTGCTCGCGGCACTGCACGAGCGCCAGCGCTCCGGCGAGGGCCAGCTCGTGGACGTATCGATGACCGACGGGGCGCTCTCCTGGCTCGCCCTGGTCGCGGCTCGATACTTCTGCGAGGGGGTCGTGCCGGGCCGCGGCGACCTCGAGCTCGCCGGGCGGATCCTCTGCTACTACCCCTACGAGGCGTCGGATGGCTGGGTCAGCTGCGGTGCGCTGGAACCCAAGTTCTGGCGCGCCTTTTGCGAGGGGGCGGGGCGCCCCGAGCTGATCGAGAAGCAGTTCGAGCGCCCGGGCTCCGACGCCTGGCGCGAGGTGGCCGACGTCTTCCGCGCGCGCAGTCGCGAGGAGTGGCGCGCGTTCAACGACCGGCATGACTGCTGCATCGAGCCGATCCTCGACCTCGGCCAGGCGCTCGACTCTGAGCTGGTTCGCGAGCGAGAGATGGTGGTCGAGCTCGAGCAGCCGCTGCTCGGCACGGTGCGCCAGCTCGGCGTGCCGGTGAAGCTCTCGCGCACGCCGGGTGTCGTAGAGCGACCAGGACCGGCGCTGGGCGAGCACACCGAGGAGGTGTTGCGCGAGGCCGGGCTCGACGCGGACCAGGTCGCGGCGCTGCTCCGCAGCGGCGCGGTCGCCGGGCCCAGCGCCAGCCAGACGGTGGAGTTCAGGGCATGAGCGACAACGGCCTGCTGAAGATCTCCGAGCTCGCTGGTGCGTCAGGCGTGCCGGTGGCGACCGTTCGCCACTACCTGCGCGAGGGGCTATTGCCCGAGCCGGTGAAGACCTCGCGCAACATGGCCTACTACCCGCCGGAGTTCGTCGACCGCATCCGGCTCATCAAGCAGCTCCAGGAGGAGCGCTTCATGCCCCTGCGGGTGATCCGCGACCTGCTCGAGCGCGAGGATGCGGAGCCGGAGCGCCTGCGGGCGATGATCGAGCTCGAGGATCGGATCCTCGAGCGGGCGCTGGCGGGAGAGCGCGAGCGGATCCCGGCCGACGAGGTTCGAGGCCGCTACGAGGTCCCCGGGGACGTCCTCGATCGTCTCGCCGAGCTCGGGGTACTGAGCCCGGACCGCCGCGGCTACTCCCCCTCGGACTTGCGTATCGTCGAGGCGATCAGCCGCTTCCGCGCCGGCGGCTACGACGAGCGGCTCGGGTTCACCGTCTACGACACGCTGCGCTACAAGCAGGCGCTGGAGCCGCTGGTCGCCGAGGAGGTCGATGTGCTCACCCGGCGGCTCGCCGGCGACCTCGACCCCGACCGCGCGGTGGAGCTGATCGAGGCGGGCACACAGCCGCTCAACGACCTGATCGCCGCCCTGCACACGAAGCTGCTGGTCGCCGAGCTGGAGCGCCACCGGGCGGGCCGCAGCTAACCGCCGCTGCGCGATTTCGTCCCGTCGGTCTGCCGGACCGCGGCCAGGATCTCACCCGCCAGCTTCGCTCCGTCGGCGGGACGGGTCGGCGTGGCGACGATCCGCACCACCACCTCGTCGCGGTCGAGCTCCTCGAGCGAGATGTGCGGCGCGTAGCGGGTGGGGACGGAGATCGCGCCGTCGAGCATCTCCTGGACCTCGCTCGGAGTGGTGTCGGCGCTGAAGCGCGCCCGCAGCTCGACGCGCTCCGGCTCGCGAAGCGGCGCGACCGCCAGGTTGAGCACCATGGCGTTGGGCACCATCATCCGGTCGGTCCCGCTGACCAGCGTGGTGTAGAAGAGACCGAGCGAGCTGAAGCACCAGGCCCGCGAACAGGTTGCCGAGCGTCTGCTGCGCGGCGAGGCCGAGCACGACCGCGGTGACCGCGCCGCCGACCGCGAGCGTGCTGGTACGAAGGCCCGCCACCCTGAGGGCCAGCGCGACGACGACGACGATCGTCGTCAGCCGAATCAGGAACCCGACCGTGCCCGCGGTGGCTGGATCCATGCGGCGAAACAGCACCGGGGCGATCCCCCGCCCGAGTGCCTGGGCGAGCGCCCATCCCAGGACCGCGAGGGCGATAACGGTCGCCACCCGTACCGGTGTCCCGAGGCCGGGAAAGAGCGCCCCGCGATGATCGAAGACCACCATTACCGCGGCGATCAAGGCCAGCAGGACGAAGACCCTGCCCCGGGCCCGCTGGGCGCCCTGACGGTCGATTTCGGCGCCGAGGCCCACCTGACGCCACTCCTCGGTCCGCGACTCGAACGCGGTGCGCGCCCGCCGAAATCGTCCCAGTCCCAACATGGGGAATGCATCTACCCGTTCTAGTGGGGCCTCTCACAACGTTGCACCAAAAACCGCGCCCCCAGGCGTCGCCATCAGCGCCGAAGGCGCGGTGCGAGCGCCGAAGGCGCAAGGTCCTCGGTCGCCCCAATAGCGCACTGCGATTGGGCTCCCTTCGTCCTTGCCTGGCAACGCCTGGGACCCGCGGTTTCAGGCGCAACGTCATGACACCCCCACTGGCCCCGCCACGCCCGCGCGCCGGCAGCCTCGACCTGGCGCGAACCTATACTGCTTAGATTGACTGGTCAGTCAGCCGGGCCCGGAATGCGTGCCGCTGCCATACAGCTCAACTCGACGGGCGACAAGGCCCGAAACGTCGAGACCGCCGAGCGCCTCGTGCGTGAGGCGGCGGCCGACGGCGCCCGGCTCGCGGTGCTGCCCGAGAAGTGGAATCTGCTCGGGGATTCAGCGACCCAGCTCGAGGGAGCCGAGCCGCTCGATGGCCCGACGATCGCCGCCGCCCGCACCTGGGCCCGTGAGCTGGGGATCCACCTGATCGCCGGCAGCATCGCGGAGCGCGTCGAAGGGCAGGAGAAGGCGTTCAATACCTCGACCCTGATCGGCCCCGACGGCGAGCTGGAGGCGCGCTACCGGAAGATCCACATGTTCGACGTCGACGTCGGCGGGGTCGTCTATCGCGAGTCCGACCACGACGAGCCGGGCGATGAGGTCGTCACCGTGGCGCTCGGCGGCGCCCTCGAGGGAGTGACCCTCGGGCTCACGGTCTGCTACGACCTGCGCTTCCCGGAGCTCTACCGGATCCTCGCCGTCCGCGGCGCGACGGTAGTCACCGTCCCATCGGCGTTCACGCTCGAGACCGGGAAGGACCACTGGGAGGTGCTGCTGCGCGCCCGCGCGATCGAGAACCAGGCGTTCATGGTCGGCGCCAACCAGGTCGGCGAGGCGCCGCCCCACTACCGCTCCTACGGCCGCTCCGCGATCGTCGACCCCTGGGGCGTGGTCCTGGCGCAGGCGCCGGATGAGGAGTGCTTCGTCGCCGCCGACCTCGATCTCAAGCTCCAGGACCGCATCCGTACCGTGCTTCCGTCGCTCGCCAACCGCCGCCCTGCCTCGTACAGCTGGCCCGAGGAGGCCCACGTCTAGTGGCTAAGGCCCCGCCCGTCGACAAGCGCCGCCAGATCCTCGACGCGGCGATTCACGTGTTTGCCCGCCAGGGCTTTCACGCCAGCCGGGTCTCGGACATCGCCGACGAGGCCGGCGTCGCCTACGGGCTCGTCTACCACTACTTCGAGTCCAAGGACGAGGTTCTCAATGAGCTGTTCACCGAGCGCTGGTCGCTGCTTTTGGGCGCGATCGAGGAGGTCGACGGCCAGCCGATCGGCGCCCGGGAGAAGCTCGACACAGTCGCCCGCTTCATCGTCGACTCCTACCGCCACGAGCCCGACCTGATGAAGGTGATCATCGTCGAGGTGACCAGGGCGGCGAACTCGTTCGGGCGCACCCATCTGCCGGAGATCCGCCGCGCCTACGACATGATCGCCAAGATCGTCGCCGACGCCCAGCAAGCGGGCACCTTCCGCAAGGACGTCGACCCCGAGTTCGCCTCGATGTGGTTCTACGGCGCGATCGAGCAGCTCCTCTCCGGCTGGGTGTTCGAGCTGATTCCCGGCGGCGAGGCGGACTTCGACCGGGCCCGGGAGATGGTCGTCGAGACGATCTGCGGCGGGCTCGACGCGCCCGCGACGCCCCGCACGCGGACCGCCAGCGGGTCAAGCTGATTTACTCCGCCGCGAGCCAACGAACCCAGCCCGCCGAGAGGTGACAGAAGTGGAGAACGACATCCTCAGAAGACTTCTCTGGACCGGGCTCCTGGCCGCCACCGGAGCCCTGGCGAGCGTGCTCGCGAACCGGGCTGCCACGGTGATCTGGGTGCGGGTCTTCAAGGAGGATCCGCCGGAGTGAGATGAGTCCCGACGGCCCTCAACGCGCCGGCGTCCCGCCCGACGACGACAGGTCGGTCGGCGAGCTTGTCCTCGACGTCTCCGAACGCGTCTCGATCCTGATCCGCGAGGAGATCGA
>VAYK01000065.1 GCA_005884985.1 Actinomycetota bacterium
GACGTCTACGTCAGTGGGGCCGGCGAGCCCGTGGGCCGTGCCGCATCCGGTGTGCCGGGGCGCAGCTCCGACCAGATCCGGGCCGACATCGAGCGCCACCGCGACGAGCTCTCCCGCTCGGTCGAGGCCCTTCGCGGCCGCGTCGCCGAGCTCACCGACTGGCGCCGTCAGATCCGTGAGCACCGGCGCGAGCTGGCGGTTGGCGCCGCCGTCGTCGGCTTCGCAATCGGCGGCCTGATGGCGCTCAGACGCCGCCACTAGCACCCGGGCGTGTCCGCGGCGGTGCCTAGGCTGGCCCGCGATGGACCATGCGC
>VAYK01000002.1 GCA_005884985.1 Actinomycetota bacterium
ACCTTCTTCGAGACCGCCGAGCCGATCGACGCGGGCCTCACCGTGCCGCAGTATCTCGGCCGGCTTGCCGCCAACGCCGTCACCATCATCAACGCCCGCGACTACGGCCGCACCATCCACGATCTCGCGACACGGCGCGGTCTCATCGTCATCGGCGAGGACGTGGTCAACGCCGCCTACGACAGCCCCGTCGATTTCCCGCCCAAGGAGCAGATCGAGGAGGCCGAGACGCGGCTCTTTGCGCTGGCCGAGACCGACAAGTACGGCCAAGGGTTCCTCAACTTCAATACGGCGCTGACGCATGCCATCGAGATGGCCAACAACGCCTATCAGCGCGAGGGCGGCCTCTCCGGCATCGCCAGCGGGCTCAAGGACCTCGACGGCAAGATGGGCGGCCTGCAGCCCTCCGACCTCATCATCATTGCGGGGCGGCCGGCGATGGGCAAGTCGTCGCTCGCAACCAACATCGCCTTCAACGTCGCCAGGGCGCGTGCACGCTCGCTCGGCCAGCGCCCCGAGCTGAAGGCCGACGATCCCTCCCACGACGGCGCCGTCGTGGGCATCTTCTCGCTCGAGATGTCGGCCGAGCAGCTCGCCACCCGCATCCTCTCCGAGCAGACCGGCATCCCGTCGGAGAAGATCCGTCGCGGCATGATCGACGAGGGCGACTTCAAGCGCCTGGTCGAGGTGAGCCAGGAAATGGCGAGCCTGTCGCTCTTTATCGACCAGACCGGCGGCATCACCATCGGCCAGCTCGCCGCGCGGGCGCGCCGGCTCAAGCGCCAGCACGGCCTGGGCCTGGTCGTCGTCGACTACCTGCAGCTGCTGGCCGGCTCGGCCAGACGGGCCAACGAGGGGCGCGTGCAGGAGGTGGGCGAGATCACCACCGGGCTGAAGGCACTGGCCAAGGAGCTGAACGTGCCGATCTTGGCCCTCTCCCAGCTCTCTCGCGCGGTGGAGAACCGCGAGGACAAACGGCCACAGCTCGCCGATTTGCGCGAATCCGGCTCCATCGAGCAGGATGCCGACGTTGTCATGTTCGTGTACCGGGAGGAGTATTATGTGGAGCGACTGAAACCGCAGGAGGGGACGCTCGAGTTCCAGGACTGGATGGCCAAGATGAGCCTAGTCAGTGGCAAGGCCGAGGTGATCATCGGCAAGCAGCGCCACGGCCCCACCGGCACGGTGCAGCTCCAGTTCGAGGCCAGCGTCACGCGGTTCTCGGATTTGGCGCGCGACCAGTACATGCCGGAGCGGAGCGGGTGAGCGGCAGCGAAATCGTCAGCCTGTCCTCGGCTCGTCCCAGAGCCCAAGTGCCCCTGTCCGCGCGCGCCGTGCTCACCGTCGATCTCGCGGCGTTGCGCGCCAACTGGGCGCGGGTGAACCAGGCCTCGGGCCGGGCCGAATGCGCCGGCGTCGTCAAGGCCGACGCCTATGGCCTGGGGCTGGCGCCGATCGCCAGAGCGCTCACCAACCAGGGTTGCAAGACCTTCTTCGTTGCCAGTGTCGATGAGGCCCGCACCGCGCGCGAGGTGCAGCCGGGCGCCACCATCTACGTCCTCGACGGCCTGCTGCCCGGCGCCGAGGCGCACTACGCCGGCTTCGACTTGCGCCCGGTGCTGTCGAGCCTGCCCGAGGTGCGCGACTGGGCCGCCTACTGCCGCGCGCGCGGGCGCCGGCTGGCGGCGGCGGTCCACATCGACACCGGCATGAACCGGCTCGGCATGCCGCAGAGCGAGGTCGAGCAGCTGGCGGCATCGCCCGAGCTGCTCGCCGCCTTTCCCATGAACGAGAGGCAGCGCCTGCGCTTCGAGGAGCTGCGCGCCAAGCTGCCGCCCACTCCGGCCAGCCTCTCCAACTCGGGCGGCACGTTTCTGGGGCCCCGCTATCATTTCGACCTGGTGCGGCCGGGCATCGCCCTTTACGGCGGCCGGGCGCACGAGGGCAAGACCAACCCGATGCAGACGGTGGTGCGGCTCGCGGCCAGGATCCTGCAAGTGCGCGAGGTGGCCCCCGGCGCCAGCATCGGCTACGGCGCCACCTACAAGGTGCAGGCCCCCGCGCGCATCGCCACCATCGCCGTGGGCTATGCCGACGGCTTCCTGCGTGCCTTGAGCGTGGCCACCGGCGAGGCTGGCCCGGTCGGCTACATCGGCGACTACCCGGTGCCCATCGTAGGGCGGGTATCGATGGACTTCATCACCGCCGATGTGACAAGCGTGCCGCCGGAGCTGGCGCGGCGCGGCGCCTGGGTCGAGGTGATGGGCCACCGCGTCACCGTCGACGACCTGACCGACCGCGCCGGCACCATCGGCTACGAGCTGCTCTCCCGGCTCGGCCAGCGGGTCTATCGGGTCTACGAGGGGGCAGAGGGCTGAGCGGTCATGGCGAGACCCGCCAAGAGCCAGTTCGTGTGCCAGAACTGCGGGGCCGTGTCGCCGCGGTGGGCGGGAAAGTGCGCGGCTTGCGGCGAGTGGAACACGCTCACCGAGGAGGCCGATGTCGTGGCGGCGCCGGGCTCCGGCCTGACACGGACGTCGAAGGGGCGCGTCGTGGCGCTGGAGACGCTGGCCAAGACGGCCGACACGCTCACGCGCATCCCCACCGGCCTTGCCGAGCTCGACCGGGTGACCGGCGGCGGCATCGTGCCGGGCTCTGCACTGCTGATCGGCGGCGAGCCGGGCATCGGCAAATCGACGCTGCTGCTGCAGCTTGCCGCCGCCTTCGCCGGCGCCGGCCGCCGGGCCATCTACTTCTCGGGCGAGGAGGCGGCCGCGCAAATTAGGCTCAGAGCCGAGCGCCTCGGCCTGTCGCAGGCACCCATGGCGCTCGCCTGCGAGACCAACATCTCCAACATCCTCGCCACGCTGGCCGAGGCCAAGCGCCCCGATCTCGTCGTGGTCGACTCCATCCAGACACTGTGGGCCGAGGCGCTCGAAGCCGCGCCCGGCACCGTCAGCCAGGTGCGCGCCGCCACCCAGTCGCTCGTCCGCTACGCCAAGGCGCAAGGTGCTGCCCTGGTGCTCGTCGGCCACGTCACCAAGGACGGTCAGATCGCCGGCCCCAAGGTGATCGAGCACATGGTCGACACCGTGCTCTATTTCGAGGGCGACCGCGGGCACGCCTTCCGCATCCTGCGCGCGGCCAAGAATCGCTTCGGCGCCACCGACGAGATCGGCGTGTTCGAGATGGCGTCGGAGGGGCTGCGGGAGGTGGCCAACCCGTCCGAGCTGTTCCTGGGCGACCGGCTGGCGACAACGCCCGGCTCGGCGGTGTTTGCCGGCGTGGAAGGCACGCGGCCGATCCTGGTCGAGATCCAGGCCCTGGTCGTTCCGTCCGGGCTCGGCACCCCGCGCCGGGCCGTGGTCGGCTGGGATTCCAATCGCTTATCCATGCTGCTCGCCGTCATCGATGCGCGCTGCGGCATCAGCTTTGCCCAGCATGACGTCTATCTCAACGTCGCGGGCGGCCTGAAGCTCACCGAGCCTGCTCCCGATCTCGCCGCCGCTGCCGCGCTGCTGTCGTCGATTTCCAATGTTGCCCTGCCCCCCGAGAGGGTCTACTTCGGAGAAATCAGCCTGTCGGGGGCGGTCAGGCCGGCCGGTCACATGCTCGCGCGCCTCAAGGAAGCCCAGAAACTGGGCTTCAAGCAGGTGCTCCTTCCGGCCGCCGGCGAGCTCGACAAGGGTGGGCTCAAGCTCGCCTTGACGCGCGTGGCCCATGTCATGGGCCTGGCCGAGGCGCTCGGGTTATGATGTGTTGCAGCTCTCACGCAGGGCGTCAGCAGCGAGGGACTAAGCCATGATCGGTGGGATTTCCTATCTGGATGCCGCCCTCATCGCCATCATCGCCGTTTCCGGGCTCGTGGCCATGTACCGGGGGCTCACCCGCGAGGTGCTGTCGATTCTCTCCTGGGTGGCGGCGGCGGGGGCCTGCGTATATTTCGTTTTCAAGTACCGGGCCGAGGCGCAGCAGATCGCCGAGCAGTTTCATGCGCCCCTGCTGGTTGCCCAGGTCGCCGTCGGCGGAATTATTTTTCTGGTTGTATTGATCGTCGTTCATCTCATCACCGCGCGCATCTCCGATACGGTGCTGGACAGCCGGGTCGGCGCCATCGACCGCATCCTGGGTTTTCTCTTCGGCGTGGCGCGAGGCTTCGTGTTGGTGGTCATACCCTTCATGTTCTACGCCGCCTTCGTGCCGCAGAAGGAGCAGCAATACCCCTGGGTGCGAGACGCCTTCTCCTATCCCTACATCAAGACCACCGGCGATTCGCTGAGGATCATCCTCGAGCGCATGGTGCCGCCTTCGCTGATGGGGCAGCCCGAGCAACAGCAGGGGCATCTTTTGCAAGATCATAACAACCCCGTAGTCGCCGCCGGTGGTAAGCGCGTGCGAGTTGTCCTATATCCTGCTGGCCCCGCGGCACCCAACGCCTGAGTCCGGCGGCCGTCCGGGGTATCCGTGCCGGATCGAGAGGCCGCCATGCGAATTGCCCGCAACGAGGGTGAAATCCCGGCAGAGCTGGGCGGGTGGCCCGGCGGCGACGACACCTTGCGCGAGGAATGCGGCGTCTTCGGCGTGTTCGGCAACGAGGACGCGGCTGCCCTGACGGCGCTCGGTCTGCACGCCCTGCAGCATCGCGGCCAGGAGGCGGCCGGCATCGTCACCTACGACGGCGCCCACTTCCATTCCGAGCGCCGCCTCGGCCTAGTCGGCGACAACTTCAACAAGGCCGAGGTGATCGGCCGGCTCAAGGGCCACATCGCGCTCGGCCACAACCGCTACTCCACCACCGGCGACACCATCCTGCGCAACGTGCAGCCGCTGTTTGCCGATCTCGACACCGGCGGCTTTGCGCTGGCCCACAACGGCAATCTCACCAACGCTCTCACGCTCAGGCGCGACCTCATCTCGTCGGGCGCCATCTGCCAGTCGACCTCCGACACCGAGGTGATCCTGCATCTGATGGCCCGCTCGCAGCGCCGCCGCATCGTCGAGCGCTTCGTCGAGGCGCTGCGCCAGATCCAGGGCGCCTACGCGCTGGTCTGCCTCACCAACGACATGCTGATCGGCGCGCGCGACCCCGTCGGCATCCGCCCGCTGATGCTGGGCCGGCTCGGCTCCGCGTACGTGCTGGCGTCGGAGACGTGCGCGCTCGACATCGTCGGCGCCGAGCTCGTGCGCGAGATCGAGAACG
>VAYK01000068.1 GCA_005884985.1 Actinomycetota bacterium
GACGTCGAGGCGTGGGAGCGCTCGTTGCAGGCGGTGGCGGATTGGCTCCCGCAACGACTCTGCCTGACCCACTTCGGCCGCATCGACGACGTCGCCTCCCAGCTGGAGCGGGTGCGCGAGGGGCTCCGCGCGAACGCGGAGCGAGCCCGCCCCGGCGATCGCGAGCGGTTCCTGGCCTCCCTGGAGGCCGAGATCGACGCCGAAGCGGACGGCGACACCGCCGAGCGACTGCGCCAGGCCGCTCCGCCCGAGCAGCTCTGGCTGGGGCTGGAGCGCTACTGGAGAAAGCGCGTAGAGAGCGCAACGTGAGGCGCTTGGCTACCCTGCACGGACCTCGAATGGCCCCTCCCAGGCGCACAAGGTTGGCCGTCGTTTTGCTCGCGGCGGTCCTCGCACTCGGCCTCGCCGCCGCCGCGCTTGCCGGCGTGACGGTCTACACGAACAATTTCTCGGGCAGGGCCGAGGCCAAGCAGCTCAAGCACACCGAGGGCAGGCACTGCGACGAGCGCTGGAGGAGGAGGGCCAGGAGCGTCCTGGTCGAGGTCAAGAGGGGACCGGGCCGCTGCGGCTACCGGCCACCAGTCGAGGGTGACGCCCCTGGACCGGACCACGACTTCCAGGCGGAGGTGAAGCTGCTCCGGGCGACACCGGTGGGCATCCGTCGAAGCGCCTATATGGCGGTCGCCGTGCGCTCGGGCAAAAGCTCGCGGTACGAGCTCCGCATCTTCCCCAAGAAGCACAAGTACGAGCTCCGCCGCACCCCGGCGGGCGGAGGTGGCGGCTTCCCGAAGAAGGGGAAGAGCCGGGCGATCAAGGTGAACAAGCCCAACGTGCTGCGCCTGAAGGCCGTGGGCAACACGATCACTGCGAGGGTGAACTCCAAGAAGGTGGCCCAGGTGACCGACTCGAACCCCGGCCAGGTCGATGGGCGCAGGCTCGAGGTCCTCGTCGGCAACAAGAGGCGCACCCACAAGGACGTGGTCGCGAGCCTCGACAACCTCAAGCTCCAGGTCCCGAACCCTTAGGGCCTATCTCGCCCTCGCTCCCTGGGGCGGGGTTATCCTCGGAAGCCTGCTGCCGAGAGGCGAATCACGCGCGCATGGCCACTGAGACGATCGAGCGCCCGCGCACCCGCGACCCCGGGTCGGGACTCGGCGGCCACTGGCTGGTGATCGTCCTCAACGACGATCACAACACCTTCGACCACGTCGCGAAGACGCTCGCCCGGGTGATCCCGGGGGTGACGGTCGACGACGGCTACCGGTTCGCCGACCAGATCCACCAACGTGGCCAGGCGATCGTCTGGAGGGGGCCAAAGGAGCCCGCCGAGCACTACTGGGAGCAGCTCCAAGACGCGGGGCTGAGCATGGCCCCCCTTGAGCGGCATTAGTGGGTTCTGACGGCCGGAGCCACTAGGACGGGCGCCAGCGCTGAGCGATCAGCCACCATCTGGCCGTGTCGGGCGGGCCGACGGCGAGTGCCGCCCGGGTCTTGGGCTTGGGCAGATAACGCGGGAGGCGCCGGCGACCGTTCTCGCGGCGCCGTAGCTGGGCCGCTCGAAGCTCCAGGAGCGCCCGCAGCTCGGCGCTGCGGCTGAACGGGTCCGCGATCGATTCGCCGGTGGCCAGGGAGATTGCCGCGAGCAGCCGCCCCTCGATCTCGACCCCGAGCAGCGTGCCCTCGGGCGGGCGGCGGGACTCCAGTTGCGCCAGGCGCTCGACGGCTGCCAGATCCTCGTCCCCGAGGCGGCGGATGCTGATCGCCTCGGCGTGGATCTCGGTGGTGGGGGAGTGCTTAACGCTCATTTGTCACCTCGTGGACCTTTCTCGAAGCTCGTAAGGGGAACGCTCTGGAGCCTCGTGTTCGTGATACGGCAAGGGTGGCCCATGCGTGGGATAAGCGCAACAGCAAGTTCTTCTTGGCGTGATAAGGTAGCCTTATGCTTGCCCTCTACCTGTCACAGTCGGCGGTCAGCCAGCAGGTCGCGACCCTCGAGGGCGAGGTGGGCATGCCTCTCCTGGAGCGGACGCGCAACGGGCCGAAGCTGAACGCGGCGGGCAAGGCGCTCGTGCGTCACGCCGAGGCGGCGCTGGCCCGGCTCGAGGAGGCCGAGCACGAGCTCAAGGCGATCGCCGGCCTGGAGGGAGGCGAGCTTCGGATCGCCAGCTTCGCGAGCGCCAGCGCCACGCTACTCACCGAGGCCCTGGGCGAGTTCAGTGGTCGCCATCCGGAGGTGCGG
>VAYK01000066.1 GCA_005884985.1 Actinomycetota bacterium
GGATGCTTCGCCACTTCATTCGCAGCGTCCGACCCCGCCCGTACCCGCGCTCGCGCGTGGTCATGTGTGCACCATCGGGCATCACCGACGTCGAGAAGCGGGCGCTCGAAGAGGCGTGCCTCGCGGCCGGCGCGCGCCAGGTGCACTTGATCGAGGAGCCGATCGCGGCCGCGATCGGCGCTGAGCTCCCGATCGCGGCGCCCACCGGCCACATGGTCGTCGACGTGGGCGGCGGAACGAGCGAGATGGCGGTGATCGCGCTCGGCGGGATCGTCGTCTCACAATCGCTTCGGATCGGCGGCTATGACTTCGACGACGCGATCGCGAGTCACCTGAAACGCGTCCATACGATGGCCATCGGCCAGCAAGCTGCGGAGAATCTCAAGCTCGAGATCGGGTCCGCGATGGCGCTCGACCCGGAACTGGAGAGCGAGGTCCGCGGGCGCGATCTCATCTCCGGACTCCCGAAGACCGTGCGACTCTCGAGCGAGGAGCTTCGCGCGGCGTACTCGGAGCCTCTACGCATGATCATCGACGCGGTCAAGGGGACGCTCGAGCGAACGCCGCCCGAGCTGGCGGCGGACATCACCACCCGCGGCATCCTGCTGGCGGGCGGCGGCGCGTTGCTCAGGGCATTCGATGGGCTCCTGCGAGACGAGACGCAGCTGCCAGTGCGCCACTCGGACTCACCCCTCACCTGCGTCGTGCTCGGCGCCGGCCACTCACTCGAGGAGTTCGATGCGCTCGAGGGGCTCGAAGGCAGCCCGAAGAGACGCGGCCTAAGACGTTCGAGACGCCTCTCGTTCGCTCGCCGAAGCTGAGCGGACCATCGATGCCAAGTCTGCCCGAGGTCCACTCGCGGCCTTCACGGCGGCCAGGCGATGGCGGCGCGCTAATCATCCACTGGACGACGACCAGGTTCCAGCAGCGGTCGCGCAGAGCGAAACCGCGAGCATTCTGCGGCTCTGCGTTCAGCTGACGCTCTTCCAGGACGGCGGCGCCACGCGAACCGTGAGCGGCGCCAGCGAAGGCTCGCCCATATTCGCGGACCGGCATGCGAGAACCACTGCTCCGAGCACGCCCCCGAACCGGAGGGGCGGTGGGCGAAATGGCGCTATGGTGCGCCTGTTGGGAGTCCGGAGCGCAGCGGAGGGATGAGCACGAGAGCGAGCATGTGGGCGAAGCGTTTTCTGCCGCTCGTGACCGCGGCGCTATGCGGGACGGCTGTCAGCGAAGCCCGGGGGCGCTTCTCACCCAGCAAAGCCCGGAGTGGGCCTATGTCTACAACACCCCGCCCTCCCAGCCGCCGCCCCCGCCGCAGTGGGTCAGTGGCGTCGTCCGCTCCGGCAACCCCGCGTTCCAGGCGGTTCACACGGCTGGCGGTGACCTTCCGCAAGGGCACAATGCCTATGACTTCAACGTCAACATCCTCCCCGACCCCCAGTACACGTTCTTGCTCGGAAGCGCTAACTATGCCGGGAACGGCGAGGAGACCGGGCGCCTCCACACCGAATGGGAGGACCTTACGGTCAAGAAGTTCGCCTGGCCCGAGCCGGGCAACCGGATCATGGAAAAGGGCTCGTGGGTTTGGGACTGCGGCCACTGGGGAACGCCGACCAACGTCTTCAGCCCCGACTACTGGCTCCCCAAGGAGGGTCAGCCGTGTCCAGGGCAGGTATTGCCCGACCCAAGCCAGTGCGTGATCACGGGCGAGCGCACGGAGTTCCACCCCTACCGGGCGCTATGGACCCGGCGCCAGCCCAGTCCCCATAGCCCCTACGGGGATAACGAGGGCGATATCTTCGTCTCGACCGACAAGACCCCGGCGGGCCAGGAGGCCGACTGCGCCCACAAGTTCCCGCCTCCTCCCAGTCCGGACCCCACCCATCCGTTCCTCTACGGTCCCGACTACCAGGCCTGCCTCGAGACCGAGCCCGACTGGCAGGACGTGAGCGGCAACTATTCCTTCCTGCTCCCCCTGCCGCCGAAGCCGTCGTCGGACGCGCGCCTCGTATTCCGGGCGGTCGACCGGGGGTCCGTGAACGCCCCCGCCCCGCAGCTGAAGCAGGAGGGGAGTGCCGTACGGGTCACCTTCAGCCTCCATTCGGCGCCCAACCAGCGCCTCGTCATGGCCGACCAGGTCTTCGCCGGCTGGAGACAGACGCTGCGCCACACCATCACGCCACCCACGCACCTGCGCATCACCTTCGACAAGCTGAAGATCCACCGAGCCCAAGACCCCGGCTGTAGCGGCGGGACACCCGCCCCCGGCTGCCAACTGGAGTCAACCCGGCAAAACCAGGCCACGACCGCCCCCGGCGACTGGAATCTTTACTGGGACGTGAACGGCATCTGGGGCCAGTGGGCGCCGGGCAACGGCGAGTTCCTGACGACCGACGGGCAGACCCTTACGCCGTCGCCGCAGCTCAAGCCGGTGGACCTCTACGTCGCGCCGAGCAGTGGATGGCGTCTCTATGTACACGGTCGCGAATGCGACCTGAATGCCCTAGATCCGGCAAATCCCTTCGCGGATTGCCCGACGAACCAGGAGGCAGCCGACGACAACGACGTTCAAGGCGAGATCATCGATTCCTATCCGTCCGCGCTTGCGTCTCTGGGCACCCATCGCTCCAACGCGGCGACGGCTTCGGGTCCTCCTCGAAACCGCGCGATTTGCAGCGCGATCGAGTTTGACCCACCCCACAAGGTCGCCGGTTGAAGTCCCGGCTAGCTCCATCGCCTGGTTAATTGATTTCGTCCCGAAGGCGAAGGCCCGTGCGCTGGGAGGCAGTTCCTAGCATTCCGGGTCGGCGAAGCTCAGGAGTCTGAGTAGTTCGAGCATGGCGTCGCGGCTGCCGTCGATGGCGCTGTCGCTACCGCCTTGGACGACCAACCGGGGGGTCCTGGTGACCGCCGCGGCCCGAACCGCACTTAGACCACCAACTGACGCCGCGCTCCTACCTGACACTTAGACTGCCCACCTCTGATGGCTCCGGGAAAGCATGCGTCGGGGGTCGGGGATGAGCACCGAACGACGCTTTTGGCGGCGCGCGAGATGCTGTCCCGAGACGCGCTTCTCTTGATCGTCGTCGTCGGCGCCATCGTCAGGTTTGCGACCTTGGGCTCGCAGGGCTACTGGTTCGATGAGCACGCCACGATCGTCGTCCTCACACAGAGACTCGCCGGCCTGCTCCCGCGAATCCTGTCTGCGGAGAGCAATCCGCCCCTGTACTACCTCGTGGCCGGAGGATGGGAGAAGGTCTTCGGCCTCGGGGAGGTAGGGCTTCGCTCTCTATCGGCCCTTGCGGGGACGGCGACGATACCCGTGGCCTATCTGGCGGGCCGCGCTCTCGGTTCACGACGCGCCGGCCTGCTTGCCGCCGCGCTCACCGCCACTAGCCCGTTCATGATCTGGTACTCGCAGGAAGCTCGACCGTACGCCCTGTTCGCGTTCCTGTCCGCGCTCGCCTTCCTGTTCTTCGTGAAGACCCTTCAAGAGCGGGGCTCGCGATCGCTTTGGGCGTGGGCCATCGCCTCCATCCTCGCCTTCGGCACCCACTACTTCGGCTTCATCCTCACCGCCGTCGAGGCGGCCTGGTTGCTTTGGCGGATGCGCGGATGGCGCACCGAGGTCGCGCTCTCGATCGGCGTCGTGGGCGCCGCCGCGCTGCCGCTGCTGCCGCTCGCTCTGGCGCAGCGCGGGCATGTCGGCTGGATCGCGCTGATCGCCCCCGGCGACCGCATTCTTCAGGTGCCCCAGCACTTCGTGGTGGGCTTGAACTCGCCCTGGGCGATCCTGCCGCCGCTCGCCGTCGCCGCGGTCGCGGCGGTCGTTCTCTATGCCGTCGCGCGGGCCGACCCACCCGCCCTGCGGGGGGCCGCGCTGCCGGGTGGCGTTGCGCTCGCGACCGTCGCGCTTCCCGTCGTCGCGACACTGGTCGGCAGCGATTACCTACTCACGCGCAACCTGATCGGGTCATGGGTGCCGTTGGCGATCGCGCTCGGGGTATTGCTCGGGGCGCCGGCGCTCAAGCGGCTCGGACCTGCGAGCGTCGCGGCACTCTGCATGCTCGGCCTGGCGCTGGCGGTCTGGAACGCGGCCACCCCCGCCGCCGGGCGTCCGGATTGGGACCCCCTCGCGGGAGCGCTCGGCTCGCCTGACGTACCGCGGCTGATCGAGTATCCGTCGCCGTTCGTCGTCCCGCTCGTGCAACACCTCGCCAATGCCCGCCTGCAGACTCCCGGCGAGCGCGACACGGTGCAGGAGATAGACGTCGTGGACCTGCGTCCCGTGCCCGACTACAGCGTCGGGCCCTGCGTGGGGCTAGCAATATGCGGCGGCAAGAACCTCCTGGGCCCACAGGGAAAGCTAGCCTTCCCCATTCCCCGGAGGTTCAAGCTGGTCGGCCAGGGGCGAACGTCGCTGTTCACCTATCGCCGTTACCGAGGCCCGCGTCCCGTGAAGTTGCCACCGGCCGACCCCTTCGTTCACCAGATCATTCAGTCGGCGTCGTGAGCATAGATCGGCCCGACGGCGGGCCGACGGGACGGAAGACTCAAGACTGTGTACCGGGTATGGGAAGCGTCAGCCCGGACCGGAACCGGCCACCCTTTGGGCCAGACCTCGGCGTGCGACAGTGGCTCACTCCCCGGCGACGTCGCGCCGCAAAAATACGAGGGCGGCGGCCGCCAACGCGGGCAGGGCGTAAAGAGCACACACCCAGATGGCCCGGACCACCGGCGCCCAATCGACGGGCGTTCGCAAGAAGCCCTGCCAGGCGTTGAACTGGGTGCTCAAGAGGTACGGGTGGAGCCCGTGCAGCCCGGGCAGGATGTCGAACAGCTGCAACAGCAGCGAGAACATCAGCGTCCCGACGATGGCCGCGCCGCTATTGCGAAGGACGGTCGACAGGAACACAGCGATGGAGGCAACCGCCAGGATGGGGAGGAGATAGGCAAGCAGGCTTGCCCCAACCAAGCCGAGGCCGTGCGACGCTGAGACGCGAGTGCCCGAGAGGCTGGTAATCGGATTGAAGCCCGAGGCCAGGATTCCCGCGATCAGCGCGACGGCGCCGGTGATGACGATCGCCAGGATCGCGTAGCTGGCGGCGGCCAGGGTCTTGGCGGCGAAGATCTGCTGGCGCTCCGCCGAGCGGGTAAGGATCGTCTTCAGCGTGTCGTGGCGATCCTCGGCAGCCACGATGTCACCAGCGACCAGCGCAGTGATCAACGGGAACATCCAGAGCAAGCCGAAGAGAAGCAGAACGAGCGGGATCGCCAGGCCGGTCTGGTGAACGTAGCGGCCGAAGGGCACGTCGTGGGGCTCGCCGCCCTGGGTGACCAGGGCGACGACGAAGATGAGTGGGATCACCGCCGCCGCACCCAGCCCCAGATAGGTGCGCTTTTGCGCGCGCAGCTTGCGCAGCTCCCAGCGATAGATGGTGAGAACGCCGGCCATCAGACCGGGACCTGGGCGATCTTCGCCGCTACGTCATCCGGCGTTGCCGTGGCGCCATCCTCGGTGAGCTGGAAGAAGAGGTCCTCGAGCGTCGCCTGCCGCGGGATAAGCTCCAACACCAGCGCCCCGGATTCCACGAGAGCCAAGGAGAGCTCCGCGACGGCGCCCTCTCCGGCGGCCTTGAAGACCAGTCCGCCGTTGGAGAGGTCGCTCACCTCCGCGATCCCCGATTGCGCCGCCAAGACCCGGCGCGCCCGCTCGTCGTCGGTCGTACGCAGCCGGTAGCTGAGCCCCGCGGCCCGCCTCAGCTCTGCGAGCGAGCCCTCGTAGGCCACGCGGCCGCGGCGGACGATGGCCACTCGGTTGCAGAGCTCCTCAACCTCGGCCAGAAGATGGCTCGAGAGCAAGACCGTGATCCCGCGCGCCGCCAAATCCCGCACCAGCTGTCGCATGTCGCGCATCCCGCCGGGATCAAGCCCGGTCGTCGGCTCGTCGAGGATCAACAAGCGCGGTTGGCGCAGCAGGGCCGAGGCGATGCCGAGGCGCTGCCGCATGCCGTGCGAATAGCCCCCGACCTTGTCCGTGGCTCGATCGCGGAGGCCGACGATCTCGAGGACCTCCTCGATTCGCGCGGGGGCGCCGTCATCGGGGCCGTCGAGTGCGGCGCATAGCTCGAGGTTGGTGCGACCACTCAGGTACGGGTAGAAGCAGGGGGCCTCGACGAAGCCCGCCACTCCCTCGAGCGCCGCGACGCTGAGCTGCGGGTCACGGCCGAAGAGGCGCACGGAGCCGGCGCTTGGGCGAATCAGCCCGAGCATCATCCGCAGGGACGTCGTCTTGCCGGCTCCGTTCGGTCCCAGGTAGCCGAACACGTCCCCGGACTCGACGGTCAGGTCGACGTCGTCGACAGCGAGGATCTCGCCGTACCGCTTCCCAAGGCCGCGCACCTCGATCGGCGCCGCGCCCGTCACGGCTACAGACCTCGGGCGGCGTCCTCGGCGGCGGTGGGCGGCACCGAGCCGGCTACGGCGTACTCGACGCCCCTTCGCTTGAAGTGGATCACGGTGCCGAGCGCCGTGTCCAGCTCCTCGCCCGAAACGCCGTTGATCGAGATCTTCGGCAAGTTCAGCTCGCTCAGGGAGCCAGAGGGC
>VAYK01000067.1 GCA_005884985.1 Actinomycetota bacterium
ATCCGAAGCGGCATGTCGTGGCTCCATCGGCGCCCCGGGCGGCAACCGCGGGCGAATGCGGCCGCCCCCACGAGTTCGGCGACGCCGAGCCGATTCCCGGCGAACTCGCGCCGGCGGCGACCCCAGTCGAGTCGCCTCTATAGTCCGCCGCCGCAATGGCGGAAAGGCGCATCTTCAGCGGCATCCAGCCGACCGGCCGCAAGCACCTCGGCAACTACATCGGGGCAATCCGCCAGTACGTCGAGGGCCAGAACCGCGGCGAGGCGATCTACTGCATCGTCGACCTGCACGCGATCACGGTGCCGCAAGACCCCGCCGAGCTCCGGGAGCGGCTCCACGACACGGCGGCGATCCTGATCGCCGCCGGGCTCGATCCCGAGCGCTGCATCCTCTTCCGGCAGTCCGACGTCGTGGAGCACACGGAGCTCTGCTGGCTGCTCGGCACGGTGACCGCCTGGGGCGACCTCAACCGCATGCACCAGTTCAAGGAGAAGGCCGAGCAGCAGCGTGAGCTGGTCTCGGCAGGGCTGTTCTTCTACCCGGTCCTCCAGGCGGCCGACGTGCTTGCCTACCGGGCGACGGAGGTTCCGGTGGGCGACGACCAGCGCCAACACATCGAGCTCATGCGAGACATCGCGGAACGCTTCAACGCCCGCTTCGGCGAGCTCCTGGTCGTCCCCGAGGGGAGGTACCCCGAGGTCGGGGCGCGGATCATGAACCTCCAGGACCCGGAGACGCGGATGTCGACCACGTACGGATCCGAGCAGGGAACGGTGTACATAGTCGAAGAGGACGATGCTGTGCGCGCCAAGGTGCGCAGCGCCGTCACCGACTCGGGCACCGAGGTGCGCCGCGGCCCCGACAAGGCGGGGATCACGAACCTGATCGAGATCCTCTCGGTGGTTCGGGGGGTCGCTCCCGAGGAGGTGGAGCGCGAGTTCGATGGGTCGGGCTACGGAGACTTCAAGTCGGCCGTCGCCGACGCCCTGGTCCAGTACCTCGCCCCGGTTCGCGAGCGCTATGCGGGGCTGCGAGGCGACGAAGCCGCCCTCGAGGCGACTCTGGCCGCCGGGGCCGAGAAGGCGCGGGTGATCGCAGCCGAGACGCTCGCCGACGTCCGCGACGCGGTGGGCATCGGGCCAGCACGCGCCTGAGCGGAAAGGCGGCGCGCAACGTCTGGCAAGGGCCAGCGACCCCGGTGCAGGATTCGGTAGCCGCTTAGCTCCTTCGGGCTGATCGCCAGTGGCCCAGGCGCGCGGAAGAGGCGCAACCAGAACGACCCCTCCACGTGCCGAAGCTGGACCAGCTTGAATCCCCGACCCGGCGGGGAGGCCGCGTAGCCTCTGCTGAGCGTCTCGATCTCGGGCACTTCCATGCCGGCCGGGGCCATGTTAGGTCTGAAGCCCGTCGCATGCAGGTAATAGGCGAGGGGCGCCTGCCCGCCGCTCGTGACCAGCAGAACGCGCCTGCGGGCAGCCCCGATTGCCTGGGCCGCCCCACGCCAGTCGGGGCGCTGCATCTGACCGCTGAGGTGGACGGCCCCGACCACCGCGACGAAGATCACAACGCCGGCCGTGGCGCAGGCAAGGCCCAACCTGCCCGCCTTGCGCGCTCCCAGGCCGACCGCTCCGAGGGCCAGCAGGGGGACAAGCGAGCCGATCAGGACCTTGCGTGGCTCAACGAAGTCGAAGCCGGCGGCAGCCACCAGGAGCGGGAGCAGAAAGGACGCTCCGGCGACCACGCCGACGCGAACTGCGGCACGGCGCTCCCTTGGCCGACCCCGCCGGGCCACGATCACGATTGCGACGATGAACACCGCCACAGCACCCACCCCGGCGAGGACTTGCAGCGCAACGACCGCCGTGCTCCCGGTGAACGGCGGCGGCTCGATGCTGGCGACGAAGTCCAGCAGGGCTTGACCGGCGCGGGCAATCAGAGAGCGCGATGTAAAGAAGTCTGCATGAGCGTGCCCCTCCTGGGCGACGGCGAGCGGCACCAGCGCCACCCCGGCGATCGCCGTCGCAGCGCCGGCTGCGATCGCTGGCCGCCGGGCCGAGTAGAGCAGCCAGAGCCCCTCGGGAATGATCAGGAAGACGGCGAAGTAGTACGAGCACACCGACAGGACGGAGGCAAGCGCCCATAGGGTGAGGGAACGCGAGGTCCCGTCGCGAAGCGCACGGGCGAAGAAATAGAGCGCCCAGGCGGAGGCCAGGACATACAGGGCGTACGCGCGCGCCTCCTGCGAATACCAGATCAGGCACGGGTTCACGGCCACGAAGGCAGCCGCGACCAGTCCGGCGCGGCGCGACGCAAGCTCCCGTGCCGCGAGATAGGCGGCCGGGACCGTGAGCGTGCCAAGGAGAGCGGACAGCGATCGGAGGCCGACCTCTCCGGTGCCGAAGAGCCGCGACCACAGCCACGCCAGCAGGTAGTAAAGCGGCGGCGTGCGCTCGCCGCGGAACACGGCGTGCATGGTTGCCGCCAGGCTCGGGTGGATTACGCGCAGCGCCGTGACCGCCTCGTCGACGTCGTAGCTCTGGTGACCGAGGGCGGAGAAGCGGACGATCGCCGCGACCGTCGTGATCGCAGCGAGGATCCACAGATGACGACCGCGGCTCACCGGCCCATACCGACCCGACTAGGTGCTCGGCTCTCGTCCGTCCGTGCGCCGGAACACGACCTGGTTAGACCACAGTTGGATGAGGATCGGATAAAGCTCCCGTGAGCCCTCCGGGCAGGCAACTACCCTTCGAGCGGTGAGAGCAGCGGAGCTCGATCTCGACCTCGACGTCTTCGCCGGGCCGTTCGACCTGCTGATGGCGGTTGTGCTGCGCGAGGAGGTGAGTCTCTCCGAGGTCTCGCTCGGCGAGATCGTCGTCGCCTACCTGGAGCATCTGGAGAGCGCCGGCGAGCTCGACCTCGACGCGGCGACCGAGTTCCTCGTCCTGATCGCCTCGCTTCTGGAACTGAAGTCGCGGCTGCTGCTGCCAGCGCCCGAAGACGACGTGCCCGAGCTGGGCCCGGAGGAGGCGGCCGACGAGCTGCTCGCGCGAATGCTCGAGTACCGCCGCTTCCGGAAGGCGGCCGGCTTCCTGTCAGAGACCCTGGCCCGGGAGTCCGGCTTCCGCTACCGGGCCGCCCCGCTGCCGCCGGAGCTGCGCCGCGTGTCGCTCGACCTCGCCGGCGCCTCGTACGAGCCGGAGCAGCTCGCTGCCGCGATCGGCGGCCTCCTGCGCACGCCGCCGCCGCTCGACCTGCGCCACGTGTCGCGCACGCACGTGACGGTGGAGGCGCGGCTCGCGCACCTTCGCGGCGAGGACAGGCTGACCCAGGCGGTGACCCTGTTCGCGCTCCTCGAGATGCACAAGCTGGGCGAGGCCACCTGGACCCAGAAGAAGCTGTTCGGGCCGATCGAGGTGGAGGTCACAGGTGACGGGTCGCGGGTTTCGGGCGGTGGTCGAAAATGACCGATCTGGAGCGGACCGTCGAGGCGCTCCTGTTCCTGTCGCCCGAGCCGGTATCGATCGCGGAGCTCGCGGAGGCCTGCGAGGCCAGCGAGGCGGAGGTTGACCGCGCGCTCGACGCCCTGGAGGGAACGCTGGCCGAGGGCATGCGCGGGGTCGTCTTGCGTCGGGTGGCGGGTGGCCACACGCTCGCTGCCGATCCGATTGCCGAGGACGCAGCCCGGCACCTCTTGTCGCGGCCGCGGACGCCGCCGATCACCCAGGCCCAGGCCGAGACGCTGGCGATCGTCTCCTACCTGCAGCCGGTCTCGCGCCCGGAGATCGCCCGGATCCGCGGCGTCTCCTCCGAGTCCGCGGTGGCGACGCTGACCGAGCGCGGCCTGATCGAGGAGTCGGGGCGCTCCCGCTTCGGCGCCGTCGTCTACCGGACCACGCCGCTGTTCGAGCGGCTGTTTGGCCTCGCCGGCCTGGACCAGCTTCCCGACCCATCCAGCTTCGACCCGGCGCCCGAGGACGAGCGCGAGCTGCGCGAGCGGTTGCTGAGGGCCGGCGAGCAGCGATCCAGCTGAAGCGCGCGGCCCGCCGTGCGACTCGCCAAGTACCTGGCCCACTGCGGGGTCGCCTCCCGGCGCCGCGCCGAGGAGCTGATCGCGTCGGGGAAGGTGAGCGTCGGCGGCCGGACGGTCACCGACCCCGCTCGCGAAGTCGATGAGTCGAGCGGCGTCGAGGCCAACCGGCGGCCCGTGACGCCCGAGCCGCGCGAGGTCTGGATTGTCAATAAGCCGGCCGGGGTGGTGTCCACGGCGCGCGAGCCGGGCCGACGCCAAGCCGTGGTCGAGCTGGTGGACTCCGAGCGCCGGCTCTACCCCGTGGGTCGCCTCGATGCCGACTCGACCGGGCTGATCGTGCTCACCAACGACGGCGAGCTCGCCAACGTGCTGACGCATCCCCGGTACGGGGTGAAGCGCGGCTACCGGGTGAGGTTGCGCCGACCGGCCAGCGAGTCCCAGCTTCGTCGACTGCGGAGGGGCGTGGAGCTCGAGGACGGGCGCACGGCTCCGGCCGGTGTGCGCCGAGTGTCGCCGCGCGTGCTCGAGGTGACGATCAGTGAGGGTCGCAACCGGCAGGTGAGGCGAATGATCGAGGCGGTCGGCAACGAGGTCGTCAAGTTGGCCCGGATCCGGTACGGCTCCATCGACCTGGGGGAGCTGCCCGAGGGAAAGGCCCGACGGCTCCGCCGCCCCGAGGTCCAGCGGCTCTGGAAAGATGCTCGCGCTGTGGAGAAGTCGAGGTGAGTGACGGCGAGCGCCTGTGGGCTGTTAGGGGCGCCGTCCAGGCCGAAAAAAACGACGTCGAGGCGATCCTCACCGCCACCGAGGCATTGATGCGCGAGCTGATGTCGCGGAACGGGCTCGAGCCGCAGCGGCTGGTCAGCTGCCTGTTCACGACGACCGACGATCTGAACGCCGAGTTTCCTGCGGTCGCCGCTCGCCGTCTCGGCCTCGAGACCGTGCCGCTGCTGTGCGCGCGCGAGCTCGATGTCCCGGGGGCCATGCGCAGCGTGATCCGCGTGCTTGTCCACTACTACGCGCCCGCCGACCATGCTCCGGCGCACGCCTATCTCGGTGCGGCACAGTCGCTGCGCTCGGATCTCCACGCCGCACAGTAGGAATCAACGGCGACAGCTCGCCTGCGGCTGCGCTGTCGCCGGGTTCGGGCGCAAACTTGCTGGGGTCTCGGAGTCGTATCCACCGGGACTTCGTCCCTGGCCCCAGCCGATCACAATGGGCGGCCGGATGACGGTCACCTTCGCCCAGAAGCTCGCCCGCTTGCCGCAGTATGAGGCGGGTATGCACGAGGACGCCGCGCGCGAGGCGCTCGGCTCCGAGGACGTCGTCAAGCTCGCCTCCAACGAGTCGCCCTGGGGGCCGCATCCGGCGGTGATCGAGGCCGTCGCCGGGGCGGCGAAGGGCCTCAACCGCTACCCCGACCAGCACTCCCGCCGTCTGCGCCGGCGGATCGCCGAGCGCTTCGACACCGATCCGGCTCGGGTCGCCGTCGGCAACGGCTCCTGCGAGATCCTGCTCGCAGCCGCCGAGGCCCTGTGCGAGCCCGGCGACGAGATCCTGTTCGCCTGGCCGGCGTTCTCCATCTACCCGCACCTGGCGGCGCTATCCGGGGCGCGCGAGATCCGCGTCCCGCTCGCCGAGGGCTACGTCCACGACCTCGACGCCATGCTCGCCGAGGTCACCGCCGCGACCCAGCTCGTCTGTGTCTGCAACCCCAATAACCCGACCGGGACGCACCTTCCCGCCGAGCGGATCGCGGAGTTCTGCGCCCGCGTTCCCGACCACGTCACCGTGGTGCTCGATGAGGCCTACATCGAGTTCCAGACCAACGACGACCCAGATGCGACCGTCGACCTGCTGGCGGACTTCCCGAACCTGGTCGTCCTCCGGACGTTCAGCAAGGTCCACGGGCTCGCCGGCCTGCGTTGCGGCTACGCGCTGTGCTCCGCCAAGTTCCGCGGGGCGGTCGACGCCGTACGCCAGCCGTTCAGCGTCAACGAGCTGGCTCAGACGGCCGCTGCCGAGGCGATCCTGCACGCCGACGACGTCGCCGAGCGCGTCGAGCGAACGATCGTCGAGCGTATCTTCGTCGCCGAGCGATTGCGCGAGCTCGGCCTGGAGCCGCCCGAGTCGCAGGCCAACTTCTCCTGGATCCCGCTCGACGACCTAGACGAGGCCGAGGTGATCCGCAGGCTCGGCGAGCAGGGCATCGTGGTCCGAGGCGGCGAGGGCCTCGGCGGCCCGGGCCACATTCGCGTCACCTATGGCACGCGCGCCCAGAACGTGCGCTTCCTCGACGCTCTCGCGGCGGCTACGTGAGCTCGTAATTTGCGAAAACCGCCGGGCCGTGGTACAAACCCCGGTCAATGAACCGCGCGAGCACGCTGGCTTTTTCGGTTGTCCCTCGGGGGATGCGCCGGCGTGCCCGGTTTGCTGACCAGCCTGCCGGCTCGGCATTCACTTACTGGTACTGGCGATTTAGCTAGGCGTCCGGCCCGGGCCGTTCAGGCCCGCCTAGCAGGAGAGCTCCGCCGGACGCCGTAGCTGCGCCCGAGCGCCGAAGGCGCGGCGCGAGCGCGAAGCGTGAGCAGCGCCCTGAACCGATTCGCAACCCAAACTGAAACTAGACTCTGAAAGGCTTACAAAAATGATGATCGTGATGAAAGAGGGGGCGACCGACGACCAGGTCCGGGCGGTGGTCGACCGGGTCGAGTCGGTGGGTTGCTCGGCCCACATCTCGAAGGGCGACATCCTGACCGTGATCGGAGCGATCGGCGACCGCGACAGGGTCGCCGCGCTTGGGCTCGAGGGGACGCCGGGGGTCGATCACCTGGTTCCGATCCTGAAGCCCTACAAGCTGGCCTCGGCCCAGTTCCGCAAGGGCGAGAGAACCGTGATCGACGTTGACGGCCGCAAGGTGGGCGGTGAGCACTTCGCGCTGATCGCTGGGCCCTGCACCGTGGAGAGTCGGGACCAGACCCTGGAGGTGGCCCGCGTGGTCGCCGAGGGCGGGGGCTCGATGCTTCGCGGGGGCGCTTACAAGCCGCGCACC
>VAYK01000069.1 GCA_005884985.1 Actinomycetota bacterium
GGTCCGAATGGCGCCGGCAAGACCAACGCGCTCGAGGCGCTCTGCCTGGCGCTCACCGGGCGCTCCTGCCGGACCCGCAACGAGCGCGAGGTGATCGCCTTCGGGGAGCAGCTGGCGCGGATTGAGGCGGAGCTGGCGGACGACGGCAAGACACGCGTGTTCCTCTGGTCGCTGGATCGGTCCGGGGATCGCCGCCATCTCGTCGACGACAGCCCTGCGACGGCGGAGCACGTCGGGCTGCGACCTCCGCTGGCGATCTTTCTGCCCGACCGCCTGGCGCTGGTCAAGGGCCCGCCGGCCGTGCGCCGGACGCATCTGGACCGCCTGTGCGCGGCGCTGTGGCCCGGGCGTGCCGAGCTTCGGCGGCGCTACGGTCGAGCATTGGCCCAGCGGAATGCGTTGTTGGGCCGGATCCGCGCCGGCACCGCGCCGCTGGATTCGCTCGGCGCCTGGGAGCGGGAGCTGGCGGCGGTCGGGTTGGACCTGATCGCGACCCGGCGGGAGGCGGTCGACCTTTTGGCCTCGGAGTTCGCCGGGGCGGCGGCCGACCTGTGTCTGCCGGGAGCCGCCGCGCTTCGCTACCTGCCGCGCACCGAAGCCGCCGAGCCGGAAGAGCTGGCGGCCGAGCTGCGCGAGCGCCGGGCCGCGGACCTGGCGCGCGGTTACACGGCCCATGGGCCGCACCTCGACGAGTTGTCGGTCTCGCTCGGTGGACGTTCGCTGCGCCGCTACGGCTCGCAGGGCGAGCAACGCACGGCGGTGCTGGCGCTGCTGTTCGCCGAGCGCCGCGCCCTGCTCGAGGCGGGTCGCAGACCCCCGCTGATGCTCCTCGACGATGTGATGAGCGAGCTCGACGCGCGCCGTCGCGCCCAGCTTGCGAAGCGGCTCGCCGAGGGCGGCGGCCAAACCGTGCTCACGGCGACCGAGCCGGACCATCTACCGGGCGGCTGCGCGCGCACCGAGGTGGCGCTGCGCCGCGGCGCGCCGATCGCGCCGCCAGCCGGCGAGCGGCCGAGCGCAGCCCCGCTCGCCGCGTGAGACCGCGGCGCTCACCCCGCACGCTCGGCGCCGCGCTCCGCCAGGCGCGGGCGGGAGCCGAGCCGAAGACCCTGCTCGCGGCGGCCCAGAGCGCGTGGCCGACCGCCGCCGGCATCCGGATCGCGGCCGAGGCGGAGCCGGTGGCAGAGCGAGATGGCGTGGTGACGATCGCCTGCCGCTCGGCGACCTGGGCGCAGGAGCTCGACCTGCTGCAGGAGGAGCTCCTGGAAAGGCTCAATGGGGCGCTTTCGGAGGCCGATCGGGGCGCCATCGCCGCCCCCGTCCGAGCCCTTCGCTTCACTGCCGACGCGCCTCGCCACATCGATTGACTCCCTGACTCCCTTTCATTCGTGAATTGCAGGGATTTCGTTACAACTTCCTGGGTTTTCCGGGGGCTCTTCCTGATATCCTTATGTGAACTTGGACGCATTCCTCGAACCGCCCGGCCAGCCCTCCCGGCGGCGCGCTTGACGGTCGGGGTTTCTCATCGTGCCAGGGTTTCTCATCGACCCAGCGAACCGAAAGGACTGAGTGGCTAAAAGCAAGGCCCGGACCGGCGGTAGCGCGAAGCCCGCCCCCAAAAAGACCGCGAAGCCCGGCACCAGGGGTCGGGCGGCGAGCGACGGCTACAGCGCCAGGGACATCACCGTCCTCGAGGGCCTCGAGGCGGTTCGCCGGCGCCCCGGGATGTACATCGGGTCGACCGGACCGCGCGGCCTCCACCACCTCGTGTACGAGGTGGTGGACAATTCGGTGGACGAGGCGATCGCCGGCCACTGCGACCAGGTCTCGGTCAGCCTGCATCCCGATAACAGCGTCACGGTTGCCGACGACGGCCGCGGCATCCCGGTCGAGGAACACCAGAAGGAGAAGCGTCCCGCCGCCGAGGTGGTGATGACCACCCTGCACGCGGGCGGCAAGTTCGGGGACGGTGGCGGCTACAAGGTCTCCGGCGGCCTGCACGGGGTTGGGGTCTCGGTCGTCAACGCGCTCTCGGAGCGCCTCCATCTCGAGGTGCGCCGCGACGGCTACCAGTGGACGCAGGACTACGTGCGTGGAGAGCCCCAGGGGGAGCTGACGCGCCGCGAGAAGATCAAGGGGACCGGGACGATCATCACCTTCCACCCCGACGCCGAGGTCTTCGAGAACCTCGACCTCGATTACCAGGTGCTCGCGGAGCGGATGCGCGAGACCGCATTCCTGACTCGTGGCCTGAAGATCGACCTGATCGACGAGCGCGGCTCCGGGCAGCACGACACCTTCCAGTACGAGGGCGGAATCGTCGACTTCGTCAGGCACCTGAACGAGAACAAGGACGCGCTCCACCGGAAGACCATCTACTTCGAGAACGAGACCAAGGACGGCCAGGTCGAGGTGGCGATGCAGTGGAACTCCTCCTACCAGGAGTCGGTGTTCTCGTTCGCCAACAACATCAACACCCACGAGGGCGGCGCCCACCTCTCGGGCTTCCGCTCGGCGCTCACCCGTACGCTGAACGCCTACGCCCGCCAGAAGGGACTGCTCAAGGAGAAGGACGAGAACCTCACCGGCGACGACGTCCGCGAGGGGCTCACAGCCGTGATCTCGGTGAAGCTCCGGGATCCGCAGTTCGAGGGCCAGACCAAGACCAAGCTCGGCAATCCGCCGGTCGAGGGTCTGGTGAAGGAGACCGTCAACCGCAAGCTGGGCGAGTTCCTGGAGGAGAACCCCGGCGAGGGGAGGCGCATCCTGCAGAAGGCTGTCGACGCCGCCCGCGCCCGTGACGCGGCGCGTAAGGCTCGCGACCTCACCCGCCGCAAGTCAGCGCTCGAGAACTCGACCCTGCCCGGCAAGCTCGCCGATTGCTCGGTGCGCGATCCGGCGCTCGCCGAGCTGTTCATCGTCGAGGGCGACTCGGCCGGCGGCTCGGCGAAGCAGGCCCGCGATCGTAATACGCAGGCCGTGCTGCCGCTGCGCGGCAAGATCATCAACGTCGAGAAGAGCCGCATCGACAAGGTGCTCCAGAACGTCGAGATCCAGGCGTTGATCACGGCGATCGGCACCGGCATCGGCGACGAGGAGTTCAACCTCGACGATGCCCGCTACCACAAGCTGGTGCTGTCCACCGACGCCGACGTCGACGGAGCCCACATCCGCACCCTCGTGCTCACCTTCCTCTACCGGCACATGCCGGAGCTGATCGAGGCGGGCTACGTCTACATCGCCAAGCCACCGCTCTACAAGGTCCGCAACGGCAAGCAGGAGACCTATGTCGAGAAGGAGTCGGAGCTGGAGGACATCCTGCTCCGCGACAAGCTCGAGGAGTTCGAGCTCGACGACGCCAACGGCAAGTCGCGCAAGCTGACCGAGGCGCGCTGGCAGCGCTTCAACCGGCGCTACAAGGAGTACGAGGGCTGGACCGATTCCGTGCAAGCGGCGTTCGGCCACGAAACGGTCGCCTTCCTGGCCGAGTCGCAGATCCTGGACGCGGGCGCGGCGACTATCGCCGGCGTCAAGAAGCTGATCGAGGCCGACGATCCCAAGGAGGAGCCGTACGAGACTCGTCAAGGCCGTCCATCGGGCGAGCGGGCTGGCCCGCACCCACCGGCTGTCGGCGGGCCTGTTCAAGTCGAACGACTACCGCCGTCTGGTCGAGGTGCACGGCGAGCTGCTCAGACAGGTCGGCCGGCCGCCGTTCCAGGTGACGCTCGGGGACAAGCGCCGCGAGGCCCAGTCCTTCGACGGCCTGCGCCGCGCGATCCTCGAGCTGGCGCGCCAGGGGGTGGCCTTGCAGCGCTTCAAGGGCCTTGGCGAGATGAATGCCGAGCAGCTACGCGAGACGACAATGGATCCTTCGAGCCGGACGCTGCAGCGGGTGACGATCGAAGACGCGTCGACGGCCGAGCGGGTGTTCGCCGACCTGATGGGCGACAAGGTCGAGCCGCGCAAGCTCTTCATCGAGAAGCACGCCAAGGACGTGCGCTTCCTGGACGTCTAGATGGAAGCCGGCGGACTGGAGGCCCTCACCGGGCGCATAGAGGAACGCGAGCTCACCCAGGAGATGCGCTCGTCGTACCTCGATTACGCGATGAGCGTGATCGTCGGCCGGGCGCTGCCCGACGTCCGCGACGGGCTCAAACCGGTTCACCGCCGCGTGCTCTATGCGATGCACGACCTGGCGCTGCAGCCCAACCGGCCCTACCGCAAGTCGGCCTTCATCGTCGGCGAGGTGATGGGTAAGTACCACCCCCACGGCGACACCGCAATCTACGACACGCTCGCCCGCATGGCGCAGGACTTCTCGCTGCGCTACCCGCTCGTCGACGGGCAGGGGAACTTCGGCTCCATCGACGACGACCCGCCAGCCGCCATGCGCTACACCGAAGCCCGCCTTGCCCGGCTGGCGACGGAGATGCTGCGCGATATCGAAGCCGACACGGTCGACTTCGGCCCCAACTACGACGAGTCGCAACAGGAGCCGCTCGTGTTGCCGGCTAGGTTCCCGAACCTGCTCGTCAACGGCACCGCGGGGATCGCGGTCGGGATGGCTACCAACATCCCGCCCCACAACCTGAGCGAGGTGGTGGGCGCTGTCAAGGCGTATATCGAGAACCCCGAGATCGACCTCGCCGGGCTGATGAAGCATGTCAAGGGTCCGGACTTCCCGGGCGGCGGCATGATGAGCGCCGAGGGGATCCGCGACGCCTACGCATCCGGCCGCGGCAGTGTGCGCGTTCGCGCCCGCGTCCACGTCGAGCCGCTGCGCGGCGGCAGGGAGGCGGTGATCGTCTCGGAGCTGCCGTTCATGGTCAAGAAGGGCGGCGACAGCGGCCTGATCACCAAGATCGCCGGCGGCTGGTGATCGAGCTGAAGCGCGGCGGCGACCCGCACGAGGTCGTCCTCAACCAGCTCTTCAAGCACACCCAGATGCAGGCCTCTTTCGGCTTCAACATGGTCGCTCTGGTCGACGGGGTGCCGCGAACGCTCAGCCTCAAGGAGTTGATCCACCACTATGTCGGCCACCAGCGCGAGGTCGTCACCCGGCGCACCCAGTACGAGCTGCGCCGCGCCGAGGCCCGCGCCCACATCCTCGAGGGGCTGCTGATTGCGCTTGACAACCTCGACGCGGTGATCCAGCTGATCCGCTCCTCGGCCGACACCGACACCGCCCGCGCCGCGCTGATCGACAAGTTCGAGCTCTCCGAGGAACAGGCCCAGGCGATCCTCGACATGCGTCTCTCGCGACTCACGGCGCTGGAGTCGGACAAGGTTCATTCCGAACACGCCGAGCTGATCGAGCGGATCGCCGCGCTGCGCGCGATCCTCGGCGAACCTGCGCGGATCGATGGCGTCGTCGTCGAGGAGCTCGCGACATGAACATCGAAGACATGATCGCCGACCAGCAGATGGTGATCTCGATCACCCGCTCCGGCTACGTCAAGCGGCTGCCGCTGGCTACCTACCGCCAGCAGCGCCGCGGCGGCATCGGGGTGATGGGGATGGACCTGAAGGAGGGCGACTACATCGAGCACCTGCACATCTGCTCGACGCACGATTGGATGCTCTTCTTCACCAACCGCGGCAAGGTCTACCGGCTCAAGGTCTACGAGCTGCCGGAGGGCTCGCGCACCTCGAAGGGACGGGCCCTGGTCAACGTGTTGCCGCTGAGCGACCGCGAGCGGGTGATGGCGGTGAAGCCGACCCGCGACTTCAGCGAGGGCAAGTACCTGGTCTTCGCTACCGCCAAGGGACAGGTCAAGAAGACCGAGTTCACCGCCTACAACACGCCGATCCGGGCCGACGGGATCATCGCGATCAAGGTCCGTGACGGCGACGAGCTGGTGCAGGTGAGGCTGACCTCGGGCAAGGACGACGTGCTGCTGGTCTCGAAGTCGGGCCACGCCTCGCGATTCTCGGAGAAGGCGGTGCGGCCGATGGGTCGCGACACTTCCGGCGTCAGGGGGATGAACGTCGCCGGCAAGATCGGGCGCGAGGCGAACCGCGTGTTGGCGATGGACATCGCTCGCGACGACGCCGAGCTCTTCGTGGTCACCGAGAACGGCTACGGCAAGCGCACCGCGATCGCCGAGTATCCGGTGAAGGGGCGCGGCACCAAGGGAGTGCTGACCGCGAAGCTGACGCCGAAGAAGGGCGGTCTGGCGGGCGCGCTGATCGTTCGCGAGCACCAGGACCTGCTGTTCATCTCCGAGAACGGCATGGTGCAGCGCACCAAGGCCGGTGGGATCTCGCAGATGGGCCGCGCCACCCAGGGCGTCAGGGTGATGAACCTGCGCGACGATCGGGTCAGCGCCGTCGCCCTGGTGGTCGAGTCGGGCGCCCCGGTGGAGGAGAACGGCGCGTCCGAGGATGGCGGCGAGCCCGCCGCCGCGGCGACGGGTGAGCCGGCGGAGGCCGCGAAGGCTGACGGCAAGCCGGCCCGCACCCCCGCCCCTGGCAAGCGCGGCCCCCGGAAGAAGCGCTCGGGATAGTCTGCGCCGCCGTGGACGAGCTTCGCGGCCGCAACGCCCTCGTCACCGGCGCCGGAGGCGGCCTCGGTGGCTACATCGCCCAGGCGCTCGCGGCGGAGGGCGTGAACCTCGCCTTGACCGACCTGCCGGGGGCCGCGGTGGACCGCCTGGCGGCTGAGCTGCGCAGCCGCGGCGTGGAGGTTCGGTGCGCGCCGGCGGACCTCAGCGATGCCGATCAGCGCCAGCGCCTTGCGGCCTGGGCCACTGGGGCGCTTGGCCCGCTGGACATCCTGGTCAACAACGCCGGGCTCGAGTTCGGGGGAAGCTTTCTGCGCACCACCGAGGAGGAGCTCGAGGCGATCGTCGCGATCAACCTGCTGGCGGTGATGGACCTGACGCGGATCGTCCTTCCCGGGATGCTGGAGCGCGAGCGCGGCCACGTTGTCAACATGGCCTCGCTCGCAGGCAAGGTGCCCCCCATGTACCTCGCGTCCTATGCGGCCACGAAGCACGGTGTGGTCGGATTCACGCACGCTCTGCGGGTCGAGAATGGAGGCGGCAAGCCGGTCGGCTTCTCGGCGATCTGCCCCGGCTTCGTCAGCAGGGTGGGGATGTTCGGGCGCCTCGAGCACCTCGTGTCGGCGCCTCGTGTGCTCGGAACCGTGCCGCCCGAGTCCGTCGGCGAGGCTGTGGTGCGGGCGATCCGCAAGAACCTGGCCGAGGTGATCGTCAACAAGCGCCCGGTGCGACCGCTCGTGGTGCTCAACGCCGCCGCGCCTCGTCTGGCGGCTCGGCTTGGGCGCGTCCGACCCATGCGGGAGTTCGCGGAGCGCTTCGCGCGGGCCCGCGATCACCTCTGAGCTCGGTCGCCGCCGGCCGCTCGCGCCGCAGGTCGACTGCTGCTTCTGCTTCAATCGGGGAACCGGAGAAAGGAGGTGGTCCTAACTTGAGTCACATGCTCTTCGGGACACCGGAGGTGCAGGGCCGCTAGGAGGCCGTGCGGGCCGCCCGCGGAATCCACCCCGGGCACCGGCGAGCAGGGGAGGTGGGGAGCAAGTCCCGCCCCGCCGCCAATTCCCAACTCGCTTCCCAACCGCACCTTGACGAAGGGCCGCCTCTCGGGGCGGCCCTTCGCTATGCAGCCACCAGATAAGGCTGCCAGGCGATCGGGATCCGCGGGCTGGCCAGCCGGATGAAGACGGTCGGTCCAGGGGGCCGCGGCCGGCTACTGGGATGCATCCGGGCCTCCCGGGGGGTGAGGTTGCCCTTCTTCCGGTTGCACGGAGCACACGAAGCAACGATGTTCTCCCACACCGATTCGCCGCCGCGGCTTCGCGGGATCACGTGGTCGACGGTGAGGCCCGTCGCCTGGCGCCCGCAGTACTGGCAGGTCCAAGCATCGCGCGCGAGCACCGCCTTGCGGGTGATCTTGCGCCGATGCACGTCGCGGGGGATGCGGATATATCGGATCAGGCGGATCACACAGGGACGGTCGAACGTCAGGCGCTCGGAATGGAGCGCCCCCTCGCCGCGCTCGATGACCTCGGCCCGCTCCTTGAGCACGAGCACCGTGGCGCGGCGCACGTTGCAGACGTTGATCGGCTCATAGCTCGCATTGAGGACGAGCACGCGACCACCGATGGCCACGTGGGGACGGTGGCCGTTCAGCCGGTGGCCGTTGGCCATCGGACTCGGCCGGTGGCCGTTGGCGGTGGAATCCCCCGCCGGAGACGCAACCCTCCCAGGCTCCGGAGCGCTGGCGCCCTGGAGCCCTACGTGAGGGTCGGCGTTGCTGTGCATAGCGCCACGATTGTAGACGGCACCCTTACGGTCCCAGGGCCTAGCGGTGCGAGAGGTACGACTAGGTTCCCGGAATCCCGTTGGCGACCACCGGGTAGCTGCCGAGGATTCGCACCGACTCCGCCTTTCGCCGCAGCGCCTCGATCGCCTCGGCGACCGCCGGCTCGTTCTCGGCCCCGTCGAGATCGATGAAGAACATGTAGCGACCGAGCCCTCGCCGCCGCGGGCGCGACTCAATCCGCGTGAGGTTCACTTCGCGGCTCGAGAACTCGGTCAGGGCCTCGACGAGGGCGCCGGGGTGGTCGGCGCCGAGCTCGTGGAAGACGAGAGTCGTACGCCAGGGCCCGGCGCCGGCAGGCTTGGTGCCGCCCGGCGCGATCCAGACGAAGCGGGTGACATTGTCGGGAGTGTCCTCGACTGCCTCGCGAAGAACCACGCAACCGTAGATGCGTGCCGCGGACGCCGCTCCCAGCGCCCCCCAGGGCTCTTTGCTGACGGAGACCTCGCGCACCGCCTCGGCCGTGCTGGCCGCGGCGCGGACCTCTGCCCGCGGTAGCTGCTCGCGGATGAAACGCGCGCACTGGGCGCTGGCCTGCGGATGCGAGAGCACCACCTCGATCCGCTCCAAGGGGAGCTCGGCGCGGGCGATCAGGCTGTTCGTGATCGGGTGGTCGTGCTCGCCGGCGATGGTCACCGAGGGAGCTTCGAAGGCGAGCGTGTCGAGCGTCGATCGGACGGCGCCCTCGATCGAGTTCTCGAACGGGACCAGCGCGCGCTCCGCCTCGCCCTCGGCGACGGCCCGGATCGCCTCATAGACGGTCGGCGCCGCCCGCGCATCGATCTCGGCCTCGCCAACGGCGGCGCGCAGGGCGTCCTCGGAGAAGGTCCCGGCCGGGCCCAGGAATGCGATGCGGATCGCCAAGGTCGCTCCCGAGTCTATGGGGGCCCGTGCACCGGCCCCAGCTAGTGGAAGGTGACCTGGTAGGTCGAGCGGTTGTTGTCCGCGATCTGCTCGCCCGGGACAGGTTGGACGGTGACCTCGAGGGTCAGCTGCTTGCCGGTGTCCGGGGCCGACTGGATCGGGATCGAGGCAGTCTGGATCCCGCCGGCGGCGATCCGCGGGATGGTCGCATCGCCGGAGATCGTCTGGCTGCCGCCGGTGAGCTGGAAGCTGACACCAACGTTGGTCTCCTCGGAATCACCCTGGTTCTGCACCTGGACGTCGACCTCCGGCGGCCCGCTGCCGCTGATCGTCGCCGGGCTGTTCGGGTCGAGGCTCACGTTGCCCGGCTTCACGGTGGTTTGGTAGAGCGCCAAGCCGTGGGTGCCGCTGGTGGCCTGCTTGCCGCCGGAGACCAGGGCCAGGGCTGACGAGACCTGGAGCGGGTCGAGCCAGCGCTCCGGGTCGGTGAGGAAGGCGCTGTCGGGGGCCTTCTCGTTGATGCCCTGGTCCTGGAGGCCCGCATCGATTTGCGCCTGGGCGCGCTGGTAGAGGACGTCGCTGGCCAGGAAGTACCGCATGTAGCCGGCGATCGCGTTGACGGCCCCGAGGCGGCCCTGCTTGCCGAGCGCGCTTGAGATGTTGTCCGCGATTCCCGTGAGGGCGTCGCGGCGCAGCTGGAAGGCGAGGTTGAGCTCGGTCTGGGCGCTCTTCAACTCGTCCGGAGTGCTGAGGGCATCGACGCGGCTCGCGAGGCTCTCCGCGGCGCCGCGATCGGCCTTGACCTCGGCCTCGAAGCTGAGCGGGCTGAGGTTGCCGGGGTCGTTGAGGCGGTTGAAGAAGCCGGTGGAGAGCTGCTTCGACTGGGCGGCGATCGCGTTGAGGTCGGAGGCGTAATTCTCGAAGCCCCGCTGCTTGCGCGCGTTCAGACAGCCCTTGATCCCCAGCACGATCAGGATCAGGAGCACGAGGAACACTCCGACCCCGACCGCGCGGCGCCACATGATCTGGCGCTGGCGATCGTGTCCGCGGCGGAACGGCGGCTCGCCGCCGCCGGGGGGTGCGAGTGCTTCTTCCTCGTCGAGGAATGCCAAGCTCAGCCTCCGGTCCGTGCGTTGAACGCCGAGGGTATGTGCGTTCAACGCGGAGATTATTACCCCTGCTCCGGAGGCTGGCCGGCGGGTGGGAGCGCACGGTGTGGCGGCGTGCTTGGAGGGTCCGGGCCATCCACGGCGAAGCTGGAGCAGGAATGGTAGGTGAGCTCGTCATGGGACGGTTCCGCGTCATCGATCGGGTTGGGTCGGGAGGCATGGGAACGGTCTACCGGGCCTTCGACGAGCGCCTGCAGCGGCAGGTGGCCGTCAAGGAGATCGCCGGCGTGGACGCGCGACGCGTCCTGCGCGAGGCCCAGGCGGCGGCGCGCCTCAACCATCCCGGCATCGTGACGCTGTACGAGCTCGGCTCGGAAGGTGGCCGGGCGCTGCTGGTCAGCGAGCTGGTCGAAGGCGCGACCCTGGCGGAGCTGGCTCGATGCGGGGATCTCAGCGATCGCGAGGCCGCCGAGTTCGGAGCGGACGTCTGCGAGGCACTGGCCCACGCCCACGAGCGTGGGGTGGTCCATCGTGATGTCAAGCCCCACAACGTGATCGTGCGCGCTGACGACGGCGTGGGTCGCCGGGCGAAGCTGATGGACTTCGGGATCGCATCGCTGGCGGGTGCGCCCGCTCTGACGGCGACCGGCGAGGTGGTCGGGACGCTCGCCTATATGGCGCCGGAGCAGGCCGAGGGCCAGCTCGCGGGCGAGCCGGCCGACGTATATGCGCTCGCCCTGACGCTGTATGAGTTGTGGGCGGGCACGAATCCCGTGGCGCGGGCGACACCGGCCCACACCGCGAGGGAGATCGGCGGACCGCTTCCCCCGCTTCGCGCGTACCGCCCGGAGCTCCCCCAGAGTCTCATCGCCTGCGTGGACGCCTGCTTGCACCCGGAGCCGGAGTCGCGCCCTCCGCTCGCGGAGCTTCACCGCCGTCTCCAAGCTGCCGGTTGGCTGCGCGCCACCCAGCTCGTGGCGCTGACCGCCTGGGGGGTTGCGGTCACGCTGGTGGCGGCCCCCATCGGCCGGCCGGGACTCGCCCTGGTGCTTGGCGTGCTCACCGCTCCCGCCATCCTGGTCGCCTCCCGTTTGGCGTCGGCTTCCCTCCCCCTCCTCGCGCCCCTGCTCGGCGCCCTGTCGCTAGCCCCCGTCTATCCGGCCGTGGCGGGGTCGCGTGGGACGGCGCTCGAGCGCGGAGTGCTGGCGGCACTCGGCTGGTGCTGGCTTCTGGTGGGCGCGGCGACGCTCGGACTGGGGTCTCGCATGGGCCTCCTCGACAAGGCCCCGCATGGCTGGAGCCGCTCCACATCCGGCGCCGCCAGCGCTCTCTTGTCTCCACTCCTGACGCCCGAGGCGCTGCTCGGAGCGATGGTGTTCGCGTTGGCCGCGTTGGCTCTCGGAGTGGTACTGCGAGCCGGGCACGTCGCCCTGGCCCTGCTCGGAGTCCTGCTGTGGGCAGCGGGGCTCGAGGGCGCGCTTCGGCTCGTCGCCGATGGCGGGCTCAGCGCCCGCCCGCTGCTGATCGTGGCGGCGGCGCTGGTGGCCGTGATCGTCGAGTTCCGCCGTCGCCCACCTGCGCCGGCCGGCCGGCCGGCGCCGATTCCCCAGGCCCGACCGGCGATCCAAGGCGGCGCGCCGGGCGGAATGCCCTGATTCGGGAAGCGAGGCGGGCGGCAAACCGACGACCGTGCCCGCTGTGGCGAGCACTTAGGATTGTCACAGCGCGCACAGGAAAGTCGTCGCGCAAGCTCGTGTTCGTCCTTTGGCCCGCGTAAAGGAGCTTTCGGATCAGCGTTCTTCGAAATCTGGAGCAACGGATCGAGAACCTCGTCGAGGGGGTGTTCAGCCGCGCCTTCTCGTCGCAGGTGCAGCCGGTCGAGCTGGCTCGCAAGCTGGCGAAGGAGATGGACGCCCATCGGACCGCTTCCGTATCCCGTGTCTATGTTCCCAACCAATACACGGTCTGGCTCTCCGCCGAGGACCGTCAGCGACTGGAGGGATATGAGCGCTCGTTGGAGCAGGAGTTGTCCGGGTACCTGCTCGAGCACGCGCGGCGTCACGACTACGCGCTGTTGACGCGCCCCGAGGTCAATCTGGAGACCGACGAGCGCTTGCGGCTGGGAGAGTTCGGTATCCAGACCCGGCTCGTGAAGCCGCCCGCCCGTCAGGGCGAGGACCCATCGCTGGGGGAACAGGGCCACACGATGGTCTACACCGTTCCGCCGAAGCAGTCGCGCAAGGAGCGGCGCCGACCCGGCGGACGCCTGATCGAGACCAAGGCGATAGTCACCATGGACGATCGCCGCTACGTGCTCGACGGCCCGGTGGCAGTGCTTGGGCGCTCGCGCGGCTGCGATTGCGTGTTCTCGGACCCGAACGTCTCGCGGGAGCACGCGGAGCTGCGCCGCGGCTCGACCGGCGATTGGCAGGTCATCGACCTGGGCTCGACGAACGGCATCAAGGTCAACGACCGGCGTGTCGACCGGTCCCGGCTCTCGCCCGGGGACGAGGTCACGCTCGGCACGACGAGGTTCACCTTCGACATCGAGCAATAACCGGTCGATGGACACCGAGCCGATCGCTGTTGCGCTCAAGTTCGGCTTCCTTGCCGTCCTCTACCTGTTCCTGTTCTGGGTGGCGCGGAGCGCCTTCCGCGAGCTGCGCCGCACGAGCATGCCCGCCCCGGAGGCGACCGGATTTCACCCGATCGGCCCCGGCGGCCGGGCCGCGGCCACCGACGCCTCGCTGGTCGTGACTCGCGGCGGTGGGCTCGAGCCCGGCGAGCGCTTCGACCTGTTCGGGGGGATCTCGATCGGGCGCTCGAACGATGCCGACGTCAGGATCGAGGACGGGTACGCCTCGGGCGCACACGCACGCCTCTACTCCCGCGGGGCCAACTACTACGTTGAGGACATGAACTCGACCAACGGGACGTTCCTGAACGGACGGCGTCTCGACGGGGAAGCGGAACTCAACGACCTGGACGAGGTGCGGATCGGCGACACCGAGTTCCGGTTCGAGCTCGAGGGGCCCGGAGTGGAGTGATGCTGCGGATCGTCGAGTACGCCTACCGCACCGACACCGGGCGGCAGCGCAACGCCAACGAGGACGCCTACTTCGCCTCTGTGCCGCTGTTCGCGGTCGCCGACGGGATGGGTGGCGCGCAGGCCGGGGAGGTCGCCTCGCGGCTGGCGGCGGAGTCATTCGAGCCCGCGCAGCGCGGCGAGGAATCTCCGGAGGCCTATCTGCGGGCGATCGCGAGGACGGCCAACTCCCGCATCCACCGCCTCGCCCAGGCCGACTCCTCGCGCTCGGGCATGGGGACGACGCTGACCGCCGCTCTGGTCGAGGACAACGAGGTGAGCTTCGCCCACGTGGGGGACAGCCGGGCCTACCTGTTTCGCGGCGGCGAGCTGAAGCTGCTCACGTCCGACCACTCCTTGGTCGAGGAGCTCCGCCGCCAGGGCCGCCTCACCGACGAACAGG
>VAYK01000070.1:0-1582 GCA_005884985.1 Actinomycetota bacterium
ATGGCTGGAAGAGCTGAAGCTGATGCTCAACCTGACCCGGCCGCGGTACGTGATGCCGGTCCACGGCGACCACAAGCGAATGCGCCTGCACGCCACGCTGGCCGAGTCTGTGGGAATCGAGCCGGAGCGGATCTTCAAGGGCCGCAACGGGCTGACGCTCGAGTTGGACGAGTCGGGTGCCCGCCTCGGCCGCGAGATTCCGGCCGGGATGATCTTCGTCGACGGCGTCGACATCGGCGATCCCGACGACGTCGCGCTTCGCGACCGCCGGGCCCTGTCGGCCGACGGCGTGTTCATCGTCGTGGCCACGGTCTCCTCCGACAACGGATCGCAGGTGGCGGCCCCGGAGATCATCGTCCGGGGGGTGCCGTTCGTCGAGGAAGCCGACGGCCTGGTCGAGGAGCTGCGCCAGGTGGTCGGCAGCTCGCTGGCCGACGCCGCCAGACACGAGGAGCGCGAGACAGCCCTCCTCCAGCAGCACCTCCACGACGACATTGCCGCCTTCGTCTATGAGCGCCTTCGCCGACGGCCGATGGTGCTGCCGGTGGTCGTCGAGGTATGAGGGGGGGTGGCTTTTACGCTCAGCGCGATGCCCAGGGGACCGGCGAGGCTGAAGCGGGCGCCGGGGGGGCGGGGAGGGCCTGTGCAATGCGCCGCGCGGCACTTGCGGCCGGGCTGGTTGCGGCGCTGGCCGCTCCGGCCTCTGTCTCCGCGGCGCCGCCGAGGGCGGCCGCGAAGCTGAAGGGGGCAAGCGCGCCGGCGAGCGAGCTGGGGCAGGTCGCCGCGATCCCCCTCCCGCGGGGCGCAACGGTGTATCGGTTCCAGCAGCGGGTCTCCGGGGTGAAGGTCCTGAATGGCCAGGCGGTGGTCAACGCCCCGAAGGACGCTCCGCCCGAGCTGGTGGCCGATTCGACAAAGCCCGGGATCGAGGCTCCGCCTTCGCCGCGAGTCGGCAAGGCGCGCGCGATCGAGATCGCATCGCGCGACACGGGCGTGGCGCGCCTGCGGGGCCACAGGTCGGCGAGCCTGGCGATCGAGCCCAGCGACCGCGGAACGCTGGTCTGGCGCGTCGTCATCCCCTCGGCCCGGCCGCTGGGCGACTTCGAGGTTCTCGTCGATGCCGTCTCGGGCCGTGTTCTGCGCGCCCGGGACCTGCTCCAACACTTCAGGAAGGGCCACGCGAAGCTGTATGACCCGAATCCGGTGGCCGAACGGCACAGCTTCTTCGGGGGCCTCCAAAGCGACCACAAGGACAAGAACACCCGGCGCTTGACCTCGCTGCGCGTCCCGGTCACGCTGCCGAACATCAGGAACGCCCAGAACTGCCTGCGCGGCCGGTGGGTCCACGCCAAGGTCGGGCGGCACCCCCACAATGTCTGCAAGGCGACCCTGAGGTGGAACAGCGTCAAGCGGGCCAAGAATCGCTTCGAGGGGTTGATGACCTACTTCCACATCAACCGCGCCCAGAGCTACATCCACAGCCTCGGATTCAGCGATGCGACCGGGAACGGCATCGACGACCGCACCCAGGTCGTGATCGCGGACGCGTTCAAGGCCGACAATTCCTTCTACTCGCCGGGGA
>VAYK01000070.1:1626-3325 GCA_005884985.1 Actinomycetota bacterium
GACGTGATCCTGCACGAGTACGGCCACTCGATCCAGGACGACCAGGTCCCGGGGTTCGGGGAGGGCCTCCAGGCCGGATCGATCGGCGAGGGCTTTGGCGACTTCTGGGCGGCCGTGATGTCCTCCCGCTCACCGGGCACGACCAACGCGGATGACGTCTGCATCTTCGACTGGGATGGCGTCGCCTGGGGACACTTCGTCCCGGCGTTCCACCGCAAGTGCGGCCGGCGCGCGGACAGTCACAAGACCCTCTCGCAGGCGCAAGCCAGCTGTCGGTTCGAGATCCACTGCGTCGGCAAGGTTTGGTCGAGCGCCCTGTGGGCCCTGCGCACCCAGTACGGAATCAGCGGCACGACCTTCGACAAGATCGTGCTGTCCTCCCAGTTCATGTACACGCCGACCGAGCGCTTCGACGCCGCGGTCAATGCCCTGGTGGCGGCGGATCAGGCCTTGACCGGCGGCGCCAACAAGGCCGCGATCTGCACCGAGATGGAGACCAAGCGCGGGATCTCCGTCAGCGCCTGCCCCTGAGCGCCCGCCGCTTTGCGGCCGCCCCCGAAGCCCACGCGGATGCCCTCAAAAATAGACCCGCCGGTGTCAGGGAGGGGGAACACCGGCGGGTCGCTTGGCTCAGACTGGCCAACATTCACCCGTCGAGGTGGTGTCGGGGGGTGTCCTCGACGGGTGGGTTGTCTCGTCCGGAGAGAAAGTATAGGGATCGTGTAAACGATTCCTAAAACTCCTTCGCCAGCGTTCTGACCAAAGTCTTGGGCAGAACTGCCTAAGGTTTCTCGAGCGGCAACCGCACCGTGAAGCGCGCCCCTCCGGAGGGCGAGGAGCCGGCGTCGACGTCGCCGCCATGGGATCGCGCCACCGCCTTTACGATCGCCAGACCGAGCCCGGTGCCGCTGTTGGCGACCACGTCCGCCGGGCCCGCGCCGCGGACGAACCGCGAGAACACCTGCTCCTCCATGCCGGGCGGGAGCCCGGGGCCGTCGTCCGAGACCTCGAGCACGGCGCTGCCGTTGCGGCGCTCGACCGCGACCCGGATCTCGGTCCCGGCCGGCGTGTGGCGTAGGCCGTTGTCGAGCAGGTTGATGGCCAGCCGGTGAAGCTCGTCCGGGTTGCCCTCGACCGGCACCGGACCACCATCGGCCAGGGTGAGGCGGTGCCCGTCCGCCACGGGGCGCATCTCGGAGAGCGCCGCGGCCGCCACCGCGGCGAGATCACACTCACGCCGGGCACCCGCGCGCCCCGCGTCGGCGCGAGCGAGCAGCAGCAGGTCGGATACCAGGCGGCTCATCCGCCGCGAGGAGCGCAGTGCGGAGTCGATCATCTCGCCCTCCTCGCCGCGACGCCCGGTTGTGCCGAGACGGTCCTGCAACAGCTCCAGGTTGGCGAGGATGCTGGTCAGCGGCGTGCGCAGCTCGTGCGAGGCGTCGGCGACGAACTCGCGCTGCACCTGCATCATCTGCTCGGTCTCCGAACGGGCCGCGTCGAGCTCGCGGAGCATCTGCTCCAGCGTACGGGCCAGCTCGCCGACCTCGTCGTCGGTCTCCGGCTCGGGGATGCGGAGCGAAGGGTCTCGGGTGGAGGCGATTTCTCGCGCCGTTGCCGTGAGAGCGGAGACCGGCCGCATGGCGCGCCCGGCGATCGTGATTCCGGCCAGGGCCGCAAGCAGGGTGCCGCCCAGGACGCC
>VAYK01000070.1:3362-10284 GCA_005884985.1 Actinomycetota bacterium
GAGGGCGGCGACGCGAAGCTGGTTTCGATCGTGGCCGTGGCTACCCGCATCGAGCCCACGGTGACGACCGTTCCGGGCGGCTGAGGTGAGCCAAGCGGGGGCGCGCCGGGCGTCTGGCAAGCGCTGTTCGCGTTGACGAGCTTGATCGCAGCAGTGCCGGCAAGGGTCATATTTCGAAGTTCAGGAGAGACCAGGTGGGGGCCGCACCGGGGCTGGATCTCGAACCCAAGCCTCGTCGCTGTGTCGCGCAGCTCACCGTTGAAGTCGCCATTGAGCCGGTTGCTCACCAAGCGGCCGACGACGACCGCGAAGGCGACCAGGATGATCAGCGTCAGGGTGGCCGAGACGGCGGCGAGCCGCCAGCGGACCGGCCAGCGTTTCGGCGTCAGCCCAGAGAGGATGTTCTCAAGCTTCTTCATCCCGAGCCGCCTTGATGACGTACCCGGCGCCACGCTTGGTGTGCAAAACACGCGGCTCGCCGCCGGACTCGAGCTTTCGGCGCAGGTTCGAGATGAAGACGTCGATCGTGTTCGTCATCGCCATCGGGTCGTAGCCCCAGACCTCCTCGAGCAGGCGCTCGCGCGAGACCACCAACCGCTCGTTGCGCATCAGGTACTCGAGCAGCTCGAACTCGCGGTTCGTGAGCTCGATTGGGCGATCGCCGCGATGGACTTCACGCGTGTCCGGATTGAGGCGAAGGTCCGCGACCGCGAGGGCGGCCGTGCCGCGGGGAGGCCGCCGCCTCATCAGCGCGCGCATCCGAGCCAAAAGCTCCTTGCGCTCGAATGGCTTCACCAGGTAGTCGTCGGCTCCGGAGTCGAGGCCCTCGACCCGATCGTCGGTATGGGTGCGGGCGGTGAGGATCAGAATTGGGGCGTCGCTCTCGGCGCGCAGGCGACGGCAGACCTCGACCCCGTCGAGCTTCGGCAACCCGAGGTCGAGGATGACGAGGTCGGGCACGAAGTCCTCGGCCAGCTGCAGCGCCTCCACGCCGTCACCGGCCGAGCGCACCTCGTGGCCCTCCTGGCGCAGGGTGCGCCGCAGGACGTCGGCGATCTCGGCGTCGTCCTCGACCACCAGCACGCGGCCCATGACCGTTTCGCTCGCAAGCATCAGGCAAAGGTTAGCCCCGGACGTCACGAATACGGGCGATCTTTAGCGCCGGTTTATCCGCAGGGGTCGATGGCGCGGTGTCGAAACCGCATCCCAGATGCCCTGGACACGCAAGCGCCGTCGCACGCGGCGCCGCCCCGCCCGCTACGAGCCGTCGCGGCCGCGCTCGGGTGCGCGGCTGCGCGAGGCGCGCCGTGATGCACGCGCCCTGGCCGCGAGGCTCGAGCAGCGGCACCTCGACCTGATCGGACTAGGACTCGTGGCCGCCGGGATCTATCTCGGCTGCGTCCTCTACGTCGGTTGGGACGGCGGGCCGGTGGGTGAGTGGCTGAAGCGGGCGCTCGAGAACACCGCCGGCCGCACCGCCTACGTGGCGCCGTTGGCACTCACCGGTTGGGGCCTGGCGCTCGTGATGCGCCCGTTCCTCGCCGCCCCGGGGGCTCTGAACGCGGGCGGCGTACTGCTACTCGCCTCGCTGCTCTTGGCCTTCGCGGCCCAGACCGCCGGGCTGGGACCCGAGCATCCCGTTCGCCACGGCTATTTCGAGCAGCGCTTCTTCACCGTCCACGGAGGGGCCGCCGGCGAAACCCTCTACTGGGCTGCCACGACGCTGTTTCAGCGACTCGGCGCCCAGATCCTGGCGGTGCTGATGTTCGCCAGCGGCCTGCTGCTGCTCACCGGGACCACGGTCGCGGGATTGGTGTCTCGCGCCGGCCGGATGGCGCGAACGACTGCAACCGGAACGCGCGAGCTGGCGAGGACGGTGCGCTCCGGCGGCCGCGGCCTGGAGAACTTCGACGCGGGCGGCGAGGAGATCGCGATCACGCGCGCCGATCCCACCCAGCGGCTCGCCTCCGAGACGCTTGGCGGCGAGTCAACACGGGAGAGCTGGAGACCGGGGTCGCGGACCATCGGCAGGGGGAATGGGCAGAGGAGGAAGTCGAGGCTCCGGAGGCAGGCCCGCTCGACTACGAGGAGGCGGCTTCGGGGGAAGGCGTCGCGGCGGATGTCGCAGGCGCGGAGGGCACGGCCGGCGACGACGTGTCCGAGGCCGCTCGCACGCCCATGGGCAACAAGCGCTCGGGAGTAACCGCGTCGGAGGAGATCGACTACACGATGCCCACCGCGAAGCTGCTCGCGCGGGGCAAGGGTGACCCGGGCCCGGACGTGCGGGATCGCGAGACGGTGGCCAAGGCGCTGCTCGAGGCTCTTCGGCACTTCGGGGTCGACGCCAAGCTTCTCGGGGTGGTCAGCGGCCCGCACGTGAGCCGCTACGAGCTTCAGCTCGCACCGGGGACCAAGGTCGCGAAGGTAGCCCAGCTTCGCGACGATCTCGCCTACGCGCTCGCCTCCACCGACATCCGAATTCTGGCGCCGATCCCCGGCAAGAAGGCAGTCGGGGTCGAGGTGCCGAACCAGCGCCGGCGCCTGGTCAGGCTGGGCGACATCTACGACGGATGCCCGAAGGGCTCCTCGCCACTCGCCGTCTGGCTCGGCAAGGACGTCTCCGGACACGCCGTGTGGGCTGATCTGGCGCCGATGCCACACGCGCTGGTCGCCGGCACCACCGGGTCGGGCAAGTCCGGCTGCATCAACTCGATGCTGTGCTCTGTGCTTCTTCACGCCTCGCCGAACGAGGCCCGGCTGGTGCTGGTCGACCCGAAACGGGTCGAGTTGAACCACTACGATCGCCTTCCGCACCTGCTCACCCCCGTGGTCACGAACCCGCGGCTGGCGGCCAACGTACTCGCCAACCTGATCGGCGAGATGGAGAGTCGCTACGCCGTCATGGGCGAGGCCAGAGCGCGCAACCTAATCGAGCTCAACCGGGCGCGTCGCAGGGCGGGCGAAGCGCCGCTGCCGTACATCCTCTGCGTGATCGACGAGCTCGCAGACCTGATGATGATCGCCCCGGCAGAGGTCGAGGACTCGATCATCCGCCTGGCCCAGAAGTCGCGCGCCGTCGGCATCCATCTGGTGCTGGCGACCCAGAGGCCGTCCACCGACGTGATCACGGGGACGATCAAGGTCAACATCCCGGCGCGGATCGCCTTCTCGGTCGCCTCGCAGGTCGACTCGCGCGTGATCCTCGACCAGGGAGGCGCCGAGACCCTGCTCGGCCAGGGGGACATGCTGTTCCGGCCGGTGGGGACCTCGAGGCTGCAGCGCCTGCAGGGGGCGTTCGTGACCGAGGACGAGATCGCTCGGCTGGTCGCCCACTGGGGACGCCAGGGCGAGCCCGAGTTCGACGAGGCGTTGCTCGAGGTGCGCGAGGAGACCGCCGACGATCGCGAGGGCGAGTTGTCGCCGGATCACGACGACCTGCTCGACGAGGCGGCGCGGATCGTCGTCCAGAGCCAGACCGCGTCCGTGTCGATGATCCAGCGGCGCCTTCGCGTCGGCTACACCCGCGCGGGCCGCCTGATCGACATGCTCGAGCGCCGGGGGATCATCTCCGGGTATGAGGGCTCGAAGCCGCGCCAGGTCCTGGTTTCCGAGCCGGAGATGCCGCGAATGCTGGCGCGGCTCTCGGGCGCAGGGACGGGCTCGCCGGACGCCGGTGCCGGGCGGCTGGGCGAGCCAGACACCGAAGCCCAGCTCGAGCCCCTGAGCGCGAGGCCTGACCAAGGGACTTGATGCTGGGCGGAGCGCAAAGCGTTGACGTAGGCGGCTGACCACGTCGCACCAGACGGCGCTTCGAGGCGCGGGCGGCGAGAATGTGCGCCGCCATGGCGTCCAGGGACGAAGGAACGGGGCTGCCGATCGGCGAGGTTCTGAAGCGAACCCGCAGTCGCCGCAAGGTCGATATCCGCACGGTCGAGCAGCAGACGAAGATCCGGATCAAGTACCTGCGCGCGCTGGAGAACGAGGAGTGGGATGTGCTCCCCGGGCCGGCCTATGCCAAGGGCTTCCTGCGGACCTACGCGCAGTTCCTCGGCCTCGACGGCGATGCACTGGTCGACGAATACCGCCGAACGGTGGAGGCGGCGCTCCGCGCCGACCACGGCTATCAGTTCTCAGAACCCGTGCTTGCGCGCCGGCTGCGACCCGGCGAGGAGCCGCGCCGCGGCTGGCCCGCGCTGGCGTGGGCGATCGGCGCTCTCGCGGTGGCCGCCATCGCCGTGCTCGTGATCCTCGGCCTAACCGGCGGCTCCACCCACCGGCATCACAAGGGCAGGCACCAGGCGCACCAGCACGGGAACGGGGGCGGCTCGAATGCAGGCAACGGCCCCAAGCAGCCGGTCACGGTGTCGCTGGTCACCCGCGACGACATGGAGGTCTGCCTGGTGACCGGCGACGGGCGCGCGTTGATCGATGCGCAGACGCTGATCTCGGGCGCCAATGAGGGCCCCTTCCAGCCCCCGGCGGACAACTACCGTCTCGACCTCGACAGCGGTGGGGCGGTCACGCTGACTCTCGACGGCAAGTCGCACACCGTGCGTTCCAAGGTGCCCGCCAGCTACAAGATCAGCTCGGGTGGCATTCAACCGACGAGCTTCCAGGGCCCGGCCTGCCCTTGAGCGGCCGCCCGTGAACGTGGCCGCGGTTCGCGCCGGGATCGTCGTGGGTCAGTGACCGAAATGGCCCGTGGATCTCGGAGCGACTCGGCGAGCTGGGCGTCGACGTCACCCACATCCTCTGCGTTCCCGACCGCGCCGGCGACCTCGAGGCGGCGCTCCAATTCCTCGCCGCTCAGGGCGTCGAGCTGATCGTCACCAGCGGTGGCCTCGGTCCGACGGCCGACGATCTGACGGCGGAGGTGGTCGCCCGGTTCGCGGGCCGTGAGCTCATCCTCGACCTGGGGATGGAGGAGAAGATCGCGCGCATCCTCGCCGGGTTTGCCCGGCGGCTGCGCTTCGACGCCGAGGCGCTTCGCGAGGCCAATCGCAAGCAGGCGATGGTGCCGCGCGGCGCCGCGACGATCGACCCAGCGGGGACCGCACCTGGCCTGGTGGTCCCCACCGACGGGCCCACGGTGATCGTCCTTCCGGGGCCGCCTCGCGAGCTGCAGGCGATGTGGCCGGTGGCGCTCGAGGCGGAGCCCGTTCGCGCGGTGCTCTCGCGGGCAACGCCGTTTCGGGGCTACACCCTGCGCCTGATCGGCATCCCCGAGTCGGAGATCGCCAAGACGTTGCGCGAGGTCGATCGGAAGACGGATCTGTCGGCGCTCGAGATTACGACCTGCCTGCGGGGCGGTGAGCTGGAGATCGACGTCCGCCATCGCGACGGGGCGGACACCGCGGCGGACGCGGTGCGTGCCGCAGTCCGGGAGCACCACGGGCGATATCTGTTCAGCGAGGACGGAACCACGATCGACGAGCAGGTGGCCCGGCTCTTGCGCGGGCGACGGGTCGGCCTCGCCGAGTCGTGCAGCGGCGGGCTGCTGGCGGCCCGCCTGACGCGGCTCCCCGGCGCCTCGGAGTACGTCGCCGGCAGCGTCGTCGCCTACTCGAACCAGGCGAAGTCGGACCTGCTCGGCGTCGATCCAGCGCTGATCGAGCGCCGCGGGGCGGTCTCGCCCGAGGTCGCCGAGGCGATGGCCGACGGGGCGCTGGAGCGGTTCCGGGCCGACGCCGCGGTCTCGATTACCGGGATCGCCGGCCCTGAGGGCGGCACGAAGGAGAAACCGGTCGGCTACGTCTGCTTCTGCGCGAAGCTTGCCGACGGACGGAGCCTGGCGCGCGACCCGGTGATCCCCGGCGGTCGCCAGGACATTCGTGAGCGCTCCGCGCTGCTCGGGCTTCACATGCTGCGAATCCTGCTGACCGGCGCGGAGGCGCCGCTGTGACGGGCGAGGTGCCGGAGTGGCCCGCAAGTTCGTCCTCAACCCCAACGACCTGATTCGAGCCGGAGTTACCGGCGCTGGCCGAAGAACTGGCGAGCCCGCTCCACCACCAGGTCGGGCTTCTCGTCGACCACGAAGTGGCCCGAGTCGGGCACCAGCTCGACCTCCATGTCGTCGGCGTACGGCTCGTAGCCGGGGAGCAGCCTCGGCGATACGTAGCGATCTCGCTCGCCGAACAGGACCCGGGTCGGCACCGTTAGCCGGTGGTCGCGCCACCTCCCGGTCAGGCCCTCGCGAAAGGCGCGCTGGTAGTAGCGATAGAGGTGGCTGACGGCAAGCGCGCGCGAGCGCTCTCGGAAGCTGTCCATGTAGGCGCCGATCTCCGCGTCTGCGAACGGAGCGCCGACGTTGCCGCGCGAGAGGATGTTCTTCGCGATCCAGCCCTGCTGCTGCACCCAGCGGCCGAGCCCTGGCGTCGCGATCACCCACATGTACCAGCTCCGCCAGCCTTCGGCGACCAGCCTGGGAGTGATGTGTGGCCACGGGTGCGGCGCGTTCAAGACCATCATCCGCTCGACCCGGTCCGGGTGGGTGAGGCCGAGCAGCATCGCCGTCCAGCCGCCCCAGTCGTGGCCGACGACGAACGCGCGCTCGATCCCGAGCGCGTCGAGCAGCGCGACCTGGTCGACGGCGAAGGTCTCGCCGTCGTAGCCGCGCCCCGGCGCCTCGCTCCAGCCGAAGCCGCGCAGGTCCGGAGCGATCAGCCGGAAGTCGCCCCGGAGGGCGCCGATCACCCGCCGCCACATGTACCAGTGCTGCGGCCAGCCGTGGAGGAGGAGGATCGGCGGTTCCGCGGAACCGCGTGGCCCCGACTCGGCGACGTGGATTCGCACCCCGTTCGCGTCGACGAAGCGGTGCTCGACGCCTTGAACGTGCGAGAACTCGCCGCTCACGCGGCGCACTCTATTCCCAAAGCGAGAGCCTTCCTGTCGGGGCGGCGGCGTAGGTTAAGCCAGTGACCAA
>VAYK01000071.1:0-373 GCA_005884985.1 Actinomycetota bacterium
GCTCATCCGGCCCGAGCTTGCGCAGCATGCGGATCGTGGTCGGCGCGGTGTGGAAGATGTTCACCCCGAGTCGCTCGGCGATCCGCCAGGGACGACCGGCATCCGGGAAATTCGGCGCGCCCTCGTACATGACGCTTGTCGTCCCGAGCGCCAACGGGCCGTAGACGATGTAGGAGTGGCCGGTGATCCACCCGATGTCGGCGAAGCACCAGTAGGTGTCATCCGGGTGGATGTCCTGGTAGTACTTCGACGTCCCGGCAACGTAGGACAGATACCCGCCCGTGCTGTGCTGACACCCCTTCGGGCGACCGGTCGTGCCGCTTGTGTACATCAGGAACAGCGGCGCCTCGGCCGGCATCGAGACCGGCTCGAC
>VAYK01000071.1:445-4203 GCA_005884985.1 Actinomycetota bacterium
GCCAGACCAGCACCTTGTCGATCTCGACGCCCTGCTCCTTGGCCGTCTCCACCGCCTCATCGGCCTTGGCCTTGTGGTCGATCAGCTCGCCGCCGCGATAGTAGCCGTCGATCGTCACCAGGATCTTGCTTTCCGAGTCGGCGATCCGGCCTCCGCACGCCGCCCCGCTGAACCCGCCGAACACCTCGGAGTGGATGACGCCGAGACGCGCGCAGGCGAACATGGACACCGGCAGCTCGGGAAGCATCGGCAGGTGGAAGGTCACCCGGTCGCCGACCTCCACGCCGCAGAAGCCCTGTAGGAGCGCGGCGAACTCGTTCACCCGGTTGTAGAGGTCCTGGTAGCTGATCGTCTGCGTGTCCTCCTCCTCCGGCTCGGGCACCCAGATGAACGCTGCCTTGTCAGCGCTGGTTTCCAGATGGCGGTCCACGCAGTTGACGCAAGCGTTCAGCCGACCGCCCACGAACCACTTCCAAAACGGCGGGTTGCTCGTGTCGAGCATCGTGTCCCACTCGGCATCCCAGGTGAGCAGATCCGCGTACTCCTTGAAGCAGTCGGGGAAGTGCTCCTCGCTGAACCGCTCGAGGATGTCGGGGTCGGCCGCGTTTGCCTGCTCGATGAACTTTTCCGGAGGCTCTATGTACTCCTCCTCACGCCAATGAACGGCGATCTGCGCCTCGGAGACCGCGACCGACTGGTCTGCCACGGCGCCGCCTTCGTCACCGGTTGCGGTCGGGCTGCCATCTGGGGCCATCGCTCACCTCACCTCTCTTCCCGGTTCGGGGTTGTCAGCACGGAGGGTGACGGACCGCCCAGGCACGCGCGGCCCGGTCCCTCCAAACCTGCTGCGCTTCCTAGTCCTTCAGGGGCATCACCGGCAGCACCGTTCTCCCGAAGGTCGAGTTGGGCACCGCCGCGAACAACGCCTACCAGGCGGCGACCGCCGTGGCAAGGCCCATCTAACCGCCGGCCTTGATGATGTTCTGATGGCCGCCTGAGTTGCCGAATACATGTCGTAAAGCTTCCTTTCCCGGCGACCGCTTGCTTCCCCCACCAGTCGAGCGTCACGGACCGTCCCAGGCGCTGCGCGGATATCTTCCTGACATGGCCCAGACGCGCAGGCGGCGGAGAAAGCACCGCGGAACCCAGTCCGGCAGCATCAACCGCCGGCGGGCGAGCCGCCCGCGCAGTCGTCAGGAGGCCCGCGCCCGAGCCCGGAAGCAGATGGGCAACAAGCGCGAGGGGCCGCCGACCTGGGGCACCGCGGCGACCAGGGGCCTGTTCGGCGCCGGGGTCTTCCTATTGCTGCTGGTCGTCGTCTTCCGCCGCCCGGTGGCCTGGTCGGTGATCCTGGCCCTGTTCATGCTGCTGATCTACATCCCGCTCGGCCACTCCATCGACACCTTCTTCTACAACCGTCGCCAGGCGGCGAAGCGACGTCAGCGCGAGCGCGACCTCCACGGCGAGTAGCAGTGAGGCACCGCCCCCAGGGGCCGGTTCGAGCCGGGACGCTACCCTCAGAGGCCCAGTGGACGTTCGGTCCTTCACCGTCGGCCCCGTGGCCGAGAACTGCTACATCGCCCGTCGCGACGACGCCGGCCGCGGGGTGATCGTCGACCCCGGCGACGAGGCCGACCGGATTCTGGAGGCGGTGGACAGGCTCGGAATCGCGATCGAGGCGATCCTGCTCACCCACTGCCACTTCGACCACATCGGCGCTGTCGCCCCGGTGGCGAGGGCGACCGGGGCGCCGGTGCACTGTCCCGAGATCGAGGTGGCCGTGCTCGCGGACATCATGTCCTACGTCCCCTGGCCCGGTTTCGGCCCCTACGAGAGCTACGAGGCCGACCAGACCGTCGCCGGCGGCGAGCATCTCGAGATCGCCGGTCTGGAGATCGACGTCGTCTTCACCCCCGGCCACAGTCCCGGCCACGTCACCTACGCGATTCCGGACTCCATGGCGCTGTTCTCCGGCGACGTCCTGTTCAAGGGGTCGGTCGGCCGCACGGATCTGCCCGGCGGCGACTGGGGGACGCTGCTGGAGAGCATCCGCGGGCTGGTCGAGGGCTTTCCCGAGGAGACCACCGTCTATCCGGGGCACATGGGGATCACCAGCCTCGGTGCCGAGACGGCGACCAACCCGTTCCTCGCCGAGCTCGCCCGGTAGCCGCTCGCGGGACCACTAAGCTCGCGCCGTAATGGCGAGCCGCTTCCAGGCCCCGAAGGGCACCTTCGACATCCTCCCCGCCGGCGCCCACGCTCGCGAGCGGGTCGAGCAACTGGCTCGAGAGCTGTTCGATCGCGCCGGCTACGCGCGGATCGAGACACCGATCTTTGAGGACACCGAGCTGTTCGCGCGGGGGGTCGGGGAGTCGACCGACATCGTCCGCAAGGAGATGTTCACCTTCGAGGACCTTGGCGGTCGCAGCGTGACCCTGCGCCCCGAGGGAACGGCCCCGATCGCGCGCGCCTACCTCGAGCAGGGCATGCACAAGCTGCCGCAGCCGGTGAAGCTCTGGTACCTGGGCCCCTACTTCCGCCACGAGCGCCCCCAGGCCGGCCGCTTTCGCCAGTTCAACCAGATCGGCGCCGAGGTGATCGGCGCCGAGTCGCCGCTCGTCGACGCGGAGCTGATCATGCTGCTCGACGAGCTGCTGCGCAGCCTCGAGGTACCCGCCCTGCGGCTGCGGCTCGGCAGCCTGGGCTCGCCGGAGGCGCGGGCCTCCTACCGAGAGGAGTTGAGGGCCTACCTGCGCGAGCATCAGGACCAGCTGGCCAAGGACGTTCGCGAGCGCATCGACCAGAACCCGCTGCGCGCCTTCGACTCCAAGGACGAGGGCACGCGGGCGGTCATGGCCGAGGCGCCGACGATGCTCGAGCAACTCGACGCGAACGACGCCGAGCACTTCGCCGCGGTGCGCCGCCTGCTCGATCGCGCCGGAATCGCCTACGAGCTCGACGGCACCCTCGTCCGCGGGCTCGACTACTACACCCGCACCGTGTTCGCGTTCGAGTGCGAGCAGCTGGGTGCCCAGTCGGAGGTCGGCGGTGGCGGTCGCTACGACCGCCTGATCGAGGAGCTCGAGGGGCCGCCGACCCCGGCGGCGGGCTGGGCCGCGGGCGTCGAGCGGATCCTGCTGGCGCTCGGCGAGGAGCACCAGAGGCGGCCGCATGACGTCTTCGTCGCCGCGGCCGACGGCCAACGCGAGCAGGCGTTGGCGCTCGTCGCCGAGCTTCGGCACGCGGGCCTGCGCGCCGAGCTCGATCTCGCCGACCGCGGCCTCAAGGGCCAGATGAGGCAGGCCGACCGGCTCGGGGTCGCCCACGCCGTGATCCTCGACACCGAGGGCGTGGCGCAGCTCCGCGACATGCGCTCCGGCGATCAGCGGGAGATCGACCTGGCGCGGGTGGTCGAGGAGCTCGCCGGGCGTTGACCGTGCCCGCCTCCCGGTTCCCGGCGCTGCGACCGAACGACTACCGCGACGCCTGGTGCGGCCAGGTGCTCGAAGACCGGGTCGGGTCCGCCGTCCGGGTGGCCGGCTGGGTACGCCGGCGGCGCGACCACGGTGGGCTGATCTTCGTCGACCTCCGCGACCGCACTGGCATCGTGCAGCTCGTCTTCAACCCGGATGCCGCCGGCGGTGCCTTCAAGCTCGGGCACGAGCTTCGCGCTGAGGACGTCGTCAGCGTCGCCGGCCAGGTGGTGCGCCGAGACCCTGAGACCGTCAACCCCGAGCTGCCGACGGGCGAGTTCGAGG
>VAYK01000072.1 GCA_005884985.1 Actinomycetota bacterium
TCAGCGGACAGGGCGGGCTGTTGCTTCGTTGCGATCCTGTCGAAACCGACGCACTGCTTCGCAAGCCGTACGCGGGTCCCTTCCAGATGCGTGGACGCGTGATGGACGGCTGGCTGCGTGTCGACCCGGAGGGTCTGCGTACCAAGCGCCAACTGGAGCGATGGGTCGCTCGCGGCGTGGCATACGCGCGGTCGCTGCCGCCCAAGCGGTAGTCCTGCGCGAGGCCGGCGCTCCAGGGCCAGGATCTAATTGACCGCCTTCTTCAAATCGGCGCCGGGGGAGAACTTCGCTGCAATCCTGGCCGGGATTTGTAGCGGGGCGCAGGTCCGAGGATTAATTCCGCGTCGCGGTCCGCGTTGAGCGACTGAGAACTTGCCGAACCCGGTTGACTTCTTTCCAGCCGCAAGCTGCTGGGTGATCTGCTCGATGATGCCTGAGACTGCAGTGGCCGTGGCCGCCGGGTCCCGGTATCCGGCGGAGCCCGGCTTCGGCTCGGCTCTCAGCCGGTGCCGTGGCCGTGCGAGCTGAAGTGGTGGAGTTCGCGCTCGAGGATCTCCGGCGCGTTGGCGCGATCGCCGAGCGCATCGGCCATGGCGGCCTGGAGCCGCTGCTCGGTAAAGCGGTCGAAGTCCTGGCGGGACTGCCACACGTCGCTCACCACGAGGTGACCATCGACCTCGTAGGCCCCATGCGCAATCAACCCGTCCGGCCAGTCGGCCGGATAGTTGAGCGCTTCGATCACCCTGTCGTGGTCATCGAGGCTGTTGTTCGGGAAGTTCAACCGTAGACCGACCGGCATGTGTTTACCTCCTGGGTTCGTTTTGGGCACCGTATCCCAACCGGCCGGGCGATGACCGCTGCGCTTAGCCCCGACCTCGAAGAGCCTTGTTTCGGCTCAGACGTCCACGACGACTTCGAAGCCGCCGTAGATCATGCGCTTGCCGTCGAAGGGCATGGCCTTCGAATCCATCATCTCGGCCAGGCGCGGGTCCTTCATCACCTTGGCGTTGACGCGGTCGCGATGCGCACGCGACTTGAACACGATCCACGAAAACACCACGGTCTCGTTGGGCTTGCGCTTGACGCTGCGTGGGAACGACGTGACCTTTCCCATCTTCACGTCGTCGCCGACGCATTCCCGGTATTCCAGCGCGCCGTGCTCCCGCCAGATCTTGCCCGCCTTGCGCGCCATGCGGCGGTATGCATCGATCTTGCGCTTCGGAACCGGTACAACAAATCCATCGACGTAGTGGGCCATGCGACATCTCCTTCGGTCGCTGGGGTGGTTGACGAGGGTTGCGGACGTACTGAAGCGGCGTGGACCTCCTCTTCGGTCGCGGGCGGTTCGAAGTTGTACAGGGCGGGGATCTTGTGGTACATGCCGCGATCCCCGGCGGTCGGCGCACGCGGCAGGCGAGCAGGGTGCCCGACTGGCAACGAGCGAACCCCGCGCTCGACAGCCTCGGTGAAAAGCGAAACCGGCCCGCGCAGCGATGAACCGACTACATTGACCCGGATGAGCTCGCGCAAGTGGACAGCCGTCGACCTGCCCCGCCTTGATGGCCGCACCTTCCTCGTGACGGGCGCCAACAGCGGCATCGGGCTCGTCGCCGCTCGCGAACTCGGACACGCTGGCGCGCGCGTCGTCCTTGCCGTGCGCGACCTGGCCAAGGGCGAGCATGCGGCCACGACCATCCGGGGCGAGCGGGAGGTCCGCCAACTCGATCTCGCGGACCTCGCCTCGATCCGCACGTTCGCCCAGGCCTGGGCGGGCGACCTTGACGTCCTCATCAACAACGCGGGTGTGATGGCCACTCCCGAGCGGCGTACGAAGGACGGGTTCGAGCTGCAGATCGGCACGAACCACCTCGGGCACTTCGCGCTGACGAACCTGCTCCTGCCGCGGATCACCGACCGCGTCGTCACCGTCTCCTCCGGCGCTCACCGAACCGGGAGGATCCGCCTCGACGACCTCAACTGGGAGCATGGCGGCTACAAGCGCTGGGGCGCCTATGGGCAGTCGAAGCTCGCGAACCTGCTCTTTACGCTGGAGCTCCAGCGGCGCCTGCACGCCGCGGGCTCCGACGTTCGCGCCCTCGCCGCCCACCCGGGGTACGCAGCGACCAACCTCCAGCATCGCACGGAGAACCTGGTTCAGAACACGGTCATGGCCATCACCAACAGGCTGATCGCGCAAAGCGAGGAGATGGGCGCGCTGCCAACTCTCTACGCGGCGACGCAGGACCTCCCCGGTGGGAGCTACGTCGGCCCCGACCGCTTCCATGAGCAGCGCGGCCATCCCACCCTCGTGGGCCGGAGCGCCGCGGCGAGCGACTCGGAGACCGCGAAGCGGCTGTGGGACGTTTCGGAGGAGCTGACCGGCGTCAGCTTTCCGCTCACGCCCGCAGCCGCCTAAGGTACCTCCATGCAAGCCGTGGTGATGCACGAGACCGGCGACCCCGACGTCCTGCGCTACGAGGAGACCGATCGCCCGGAGCCTGGCGAGGGCGAGGTGCTGATCAGGGTCCACGCCGCGTCG
>VAYK01000003.1 GCA_005884985.1 Actinomycetota bacterium
TGCCGAATCCGCGGCGGACCGACCGCAGCGGAGCGGGGGAACCACAGGGGCGGTGTCGAAAGCCGCCCCAGGGGCCAATCGGACGTACTCGTCCGTAGCGCTGCTCTTTCGGCGCTAGCCCGACAGCTAACCCCGCAGGCCGACGAAGGAGACGGGGTTTGCTTGGCGCGCGCATCAAGGCTGGCATTACGGCGTTGTGGGTTGCCGCGGCGTTCGTCGTGGCGGCGTCAGCATCCGCCGGCGCGTCGGACGGTGGAACCAGCACCCGATCCAAGGAGAGCAAGGGGTACGTCAATCCCTTCAACCCCAGGCGCTGGTATGCGGGCAGGATCGACATGGGGGTCGACTACGTCCCCCATCGCCGCCACCGGGTCGTCGCGATCGGCGACGCAAAGATCATGGGCGCCTCGAGCCACAGCGGCTGGCCCGGCGGGCACTTCGTCTACTACAAGCTCTTGGACGGCGATCACGCCGGCAACTTCGTCTACGTCGCCGAGCAGTTGAAGAGACTGGCGCCCAAGGGCACTCGAGTCCAAGCCGGTCAGCGGATCGCGACGGCCCTTCCTCGTTCCTCCGGGCTCGAGATCGGGTGGGCCAACCGTCGGGGGGATCCGCGCGCCGCGCCGTGCTACAGCGAGGGCATGAAGACCCATTCGGGGAGGGAGATGGCTCGCTTCCTACGCAACCTGGGAGCCGAGGTCGGGGATCGGCCCGGACGGGTTTCCGATCAACCCAGCGGAAAGCGGTGCTGAGCCTGAGCTAGTACCCGCCGCCGGTCCGCTTGTGCGAGTGCGCCCTGTGCGCGTTCGTACCGGCTGGGAGCGAGAAGCGGGACGGCGACGTTGGGACCCTCGGATTCGGAATCCGACCGATGCGGCTGATGACTCGGGTCCACTGACCCGGCTTGAGCAGTTGGGAGAACTGCCGGTTGAGCTTGGCGCCGCGCGCGACCCCGACGCTCGATAGGAACGACGCCATTCTGTGGCCCGAAGGCGTGGCCATGCCCTCGTGGTAGATCGCGTGACTCAGCGGAGTTCCCGCCGCGTCGGCGAACCCGATCTCGATCGAAGAGCCGGGATAGAACGTCGCGATCTGCTGACCCGCCAGCACCAGCTCACCGGGGTGTACTGTCGGCTTGAGTCCCTCGTAGACGTAGATGACCTGACCGGCCCGGGAGCCGTCGAGCAGACGATAGAGGACGCCTTGCCCCGCGGGGCCGGCACCGCCATTGGGCCAGCCGGGAGCCGTCGTGGCCAGGATCCGCGCGTTGCCGATCGCCAGGATCGGACCGGTGCCGACGAAGTCGACGCCCTGGTCGATTCGCCCTCCGAGCGCGTCCGGGAAGGGGTTCTGGTACCCGGCGCCGGAGAGCGGGCTGAAGGCGATGTCGACGCCGGCCCCGCCGTCGGGCGCGGCCGAGCTAATCGGCCCGGGCAGATTCTCCTTCGAGAACACCTGGGCGGGTTGCATCACGCCCTGTAGCTTGAGGACCGTCTTGATCAGCTCGACCGGGAGGCCGTTGATCCGGGCGATGGTCATCGCATTGCCTGCCTTGTGAGCGGAGGCGTTGCCCACCGAGAGATGCTTGGAGGCGCATTTGAGCGAGGTGACCGTGAGTCGGAAGCCATTGTCGGCGAGGTATTCCATCGTCGCCAGCACGCGGCGGTCGATCTGGCCGGTCGAGACGTCGTTGCGGCCGCACCTATAGAGCGACAGGCGCGGATCGGCCAGCACCTTGCGCTCGACCGCGCTCTTCGGCATCAGCAGGTCCTGGGTGATATTGCTCGAGCCGGCGCTGCCGGTGAACGGGTCCTGGCCGGCGGCACGGTAGATCGCGGTGGCCTCGAGCAGCTTCCAGCCGTCGAGGATCGGCTTGGGGTCGATCTTCGGGGCGCCCTTCCCGACCGGCTGGATTGCGAAGTTCAGATGTGGGGCGAGTTTGGTGGTCTTTCCGATCCGCCCGAGCACGGTGCCGGCGTTGACTCGCGAGCCCTCACGCAGCGGGCGCAGCTCCATCGAGCCGCGGTTGAACGGCTGGCCGCCGTCGAGGTACGACTTGAACGTCGAGTAGCCCGGGAACCTCTTCGACAGCAGCTGGTCGAGCTGGCCGGTGATTCCGGCGCGGTCCACGTTGTGGCGGCGCTGCGGCAGCGCGTAGAGGCGTGGGCGGAGGTCCTCGCTGTTCACGGGGCCCTTCGCGGCGCTGCTCGCGGCCGAGGCTGCCGTCCGCGCCCTGTGTATGCCGTTCGCGGATCCGGCGCCGGCCGGCTTGCCGCGCGTGGCGGGCTGGGTCGGCGCCTTGTCGTTGCTAGTCGCGACGACCTTGCCGTTCTTGTTGGTCTTGGGGGTGACGAGCTTGAAGTCCGACGCGGAAAGCCGGTGCTGCTTGGGCACCGCGTACGCCTTCGCTACGTGGTCCAGCTGCGCGTAGGTGAACCGATTGCCGTAGCCGTCCTGAAGGACGATGTACTGGCCGAGCTTCCTGTTGTGGCCGATCTTCTTGATCGTGCCGTCGTTGACGGCGACCACCGGCGCACCGTCGTGGGAGTAGATGTTTATCCCTCGGCGTGTAGGTGAGCTTGAGACGACGTCGGCGACGTTCCCCGACGCCCCCTTGCTCGGCTTGGCGCGCCTGGCCGCCTGGCGCTCGGAGAGGTCATCGGCGTAGCGGGCGTTGGCGGCGACCGGGAAGCGGTCACCCTGGGTCAGGCCGGTGAGTGAGCCGACCAGGCCAGCGGGAAGGTTGCCGTACTGGCGCGCGTAGAGCAGGACCTCGTCGACGTACCAGCTCGCGTGGTTGTACGCGAAGATCGCTTGCCGCAGGTCGTTGGCGCCGCCCGCCGCGTTCAGGTAGCGGGCCGCGGCGCAGATCGCATCGACCGGGTTGTAGGGATCCTTGCGTCCGTCGCCGTTTGCGTCCACTCCGTACGTCTTCCAGGTCGAGGGGATGAACTGCATCCAGCCAACCGCCCCCGCCGTGGAGACGTTGAGGTTGGTGCCGAAGGCAGTCTCGATCCGGTTGATTCCCGCCAGCACCTCCCAGGGGATTCCGTACTGGGTGCCGCAAGCCTGATAGATGGGGAGCAGGAACGGCGGGATCGTGAACTGGTCGATGAGGAAGCTCGGGACGCCGAGCGGTGCGGGCCCGAAGTTGGCGACCGTGAGGGTCGGGTTGGCCTTGGTGGGGACGCCGTTGGACTCGCGGGCCGCCTGCTGATGCGGCGTGCGCTGTCCATTTGAGCCGCTCGCCGTGCCGCCGTTGCCGTTTGCCCCGCGGCCGCCGGCGCCATGGCCGCCCGCCGGTGTAGCCGCCCGCTCCGCCGCCGGTGCCGCCGCCACCTGTGCCGCCGCCGGGGGGCGGGGGCGCCGGGTCCGACTCGTTGTTGTCGAGCGGCCCGGAGCAGCCGGGATCGGCGGAGTCGATTAGGCCGTCGCCGTCGTCGTCCTTCCCGTTCGAGCAAGCGGGGCGGGAGGTGGCGGGAGGCGGGTTCTGTCCGCCCGTCGGATTGGTGCCGGGGTCAGTCGACGTGGTTGTGGTGGTTGTGGTGGTTGTGGTTGTTGTGGTTGTGCCGGAGTCGGCGTTGACGACGGCAGCCGTGACAGCAGTCCCGAGGACTGCGAGCGCAAGCGCGAGTAGGAGCTTCCTTCGCATGGTGTCTAGTCTCGGATCTCCCCGTCAGCCCGAGGGCCTCGTCCGGCCAGGTTCCGCAAATGCGGGTACGCCAAACACTGCCTGCTCAAGGCCGTGACTACGCTACTTGTTCGGTAGGCGGTTTGCAACGTCCAACCGGCCCTCACAAACCGTATCCCAAACGGTCGATCCGGCCGCGGTACAGACTTACCCTCGCTCGAGTACTGAATCGGCACTCGAGCTGGTTCGCTTGAAGCGTTACGCTGGGCGCGAAATGGCGTGGCCGAGGGCGAGGATGAAGGAGGTTCTCCCTTGACCCGCTTTTCAACCAGGCGCTGACCGCTGCCCTCGGCGCCGGCGAGCGCGCCGCCCACGCGCAGCGCACCGCGATGGGAGCACTCAACATCCCGGCGGCCTCCGAGCTCGAGCGGCTGGAGCAACGCCTTCGCTCGCTGTCCAACAGACTCGAGTCGGTCGAGGATCGCCTCGATGACGCCAGGGACGAGGTGGCGGCTCTTCGGCGACGCCTGTCGGCGTCTAACCCGGGGTCGGATCCGGGCGCCGAGCGTGTTTCGGTCCCGGACCACGGCGAAAAAACGTAGTGCCGAAAGGATCCGGGACATCGGCCGAGGGGAGCGTCACCGAGGCGTTGCGCGCGGCGATCGAGCGCACCCTGGCGGTGGCCGGGAAGCCGGCCCGTGCGGGCTCGGCCGCGCTGCGCCCCGAGCGCGCCACCCAGCTGCTCGACGAGGTCGCGCGGCGTGGGCAGCAGGCCCGTGAGGAGCTCGGCAGACGGGGACAGGACGCCCGCCAGGGGTTGGCCCGTCGCGGCTCCGAAGCCGGCGCCGGGCTCGCGCGTCGGGGGCAGGAGGCCCGCGAGGAGCTGGCCGAGCGACTCGAAGCGCTGGAGCGCCGGCTCGCCCGTCTCGAGGACGCACTTCGGACCAAGCCGAAGCCTAAGCCTAAAGCTGAGGATTAGATGCCCGCCGGGCGCCGCGTGGTGATCACCGGGGTCGCCAGCCACTGGGGCGCCGAGCTGGCGCGCAGGCTCGAGCGCGATCCGTCGATCGACTACCTGGCCGGGATCGACACGGTGCCGCCGCAGGTCGAGCTCGAGCGGACCGACCTGATCGAGGCCGACATCCGCGGCCCGCTGCTATCCCGGCTGCTGCCCGGGATGGGGGCCGACACCGTGGTCCACTGCGGGATCCTCTGGTACCCGGAGCGCGACAAGCCGGCCCGGGTCCTCCACGACGTCAACGTGATCGGAACGCTTCAGCTGCTGGCGGCCTGCGAGCGCACCGAGACCCTGGAGCGTGTGGTGGTGCGGGGCTCGGCGGCGATCTACGGGTGCGAGGGACCGTCGCCGAGCTTCTTTACCGAGCAGATGGCCCGCAGGCTCCCGCTTCGCACTCGCTTCCAGCGCGACATATCCGAGCTCGAGGGCTACTTCGAGAACTTCGCCCGCCGCCACCCGCGACTCGTCTGCTGCATGCTTCGCTACCAGCCAGAGATCGGTCCCGACCTCGACATGCCGCTGGTCCGCTACCTGAATCTCCCCGTGGTCCCGACCCAGCTCGGGTTCGATCCTCGCCTGCAGCTCCTGCATGCCGACGACGCCACCGGCGCGCTCCAGGCGGCGACCGGCAACCCGGTCCGCGGGGCGGTCAACGTCGCCCCCTCCGGGTCGATCTCTCTGAGTCATATCCTGCGCCTCGCCCGGCGGCCGTCGTTGCCGATCCCGCATCCGCTGTTCGGCCCGGCGCTGGAGCGCCTTGGCCAGCGGCTCGGCGCGGGTCCGGTCTACGGTGACGGCGTGCGCCTGCTTCGGTTCGGGCGGGGCGTCGACAATCGGCGGCTGCGCACCGAGGTCGGCTATGAGCCCAGATTCGACGCCGTCGCGGCCGTTCGCGACTTTTCGACCAAGAGCCGCGGTCGCCGCGTCGTGCCCTCACTTCACCCGGGTGAGCTGGCCCGCAGGCTCGCGAGGGCCGGAGGGTGAGCGCGGAGGCCCAAACCGAAGCGTCTCGGATGCCCAACGCCGAGGCCCTCGCCGATTTCCTCCGCCGCATGCGGCTCGGGATCGAGGATGGCCTCGATCCCCGGAACGCGGCTCAGCGGGCCGCGGTGGAGCTCCCCAGGACCGTGCGCGACGCGGTCGAGCGTCTGTCGCAGCGGCTGCGTGGAGAGTACGACGAGGACGAGTGGGGCTTCGACGAGCAGTTCGCCGAGGCGGTCTATCCGTTGTTCGAGTTCCTCTACGCCACCTGGTGGCGGGTGGAGGCCGACGGCGTCCGCCACGTGCCCTCGCATGGGAGGGCGCTATTGGTCTCCAACCACGGAGGCTCGCTGTTCCCCTTCGACGCCTCGATGATCCTCGGCGCGATCATGAAGGAGCATCCGCTGCCGCGCTGGGCGCGCTTCCTGGTCCTCGACTGGGCGTTCGTGGTGCCGTTCATCTCCACCTTCATGCGCCGGGTGGGGGGCGTTCCGGCAAGCCCCCACAACGCCGCGCGCCTGTTGGAGCAGGACGAGTTGGTGATGGCCTTTCCGGAGGGGGCCAAGGGAACCGGCAAGCCGTTCTCGGATCGCTACCGGCTGCAGCGCTTCGGGCGGGGCGGGTTCGTCGAGGTCGCCTTGCGAACCGGGGCGCCGATCGTTCCGGTGGCGGTGGTGGGGGCGGAGGAGATCTATCCAAAGCTGGCCGACGCGAAGCCGCTGGCCCGGGCGATCGGCGCCCCGTTCGTGCCGATCACGCCGACCTTCCCGTGGCTCGGGCCGCTGGGCTTGATCCCGCTTCCCTCCCGCTGGCGGATCGAGTTCTGCGAGCCGGTCGACCTCTCCGAGCACGGACCCGACGCCGCCCACGATCAGCGCCTCTTGTTCGACATCTCGGAGCAGGTGAGGGAGACGATCCAGGAGAAGCTGTACGAGAACCTGGTGAAGCGCGGCTCGACGTTCGTGTAGGCGCCCCATTCCCACGGGTCGGTGCTCGCCGAGAAAGTGGCAATAGACTCCAGCCAGCATGGTGACGGTGGAGGCAACGCGCAGCCCGAACGTCTCCGTGACCGAGTTCCGGGAGCTGCTCGACGAAGCGCTTTCCGAGCTCGACACCGACGAGAAGACGGGCCCGCTGCTGCGCGCAGCCGGCTTGCGGACGCGCTTCGACTTCCCGGACCTCGGGATGGTGCTGAACGTCGCCACCAGCGAGGAGCCGGGTCACCACCTGCGCTGGGAGTTCTCGGACGCGGTGGATTGGGAGCCGAAGCTGACCTTCAGCATGGACTCGCAGATCGCCAACGCCTACCTCCAGGGTAAGGAGAGCCTGGCGATAGCCATCGCGCGGGGACGGGTTCGCTACAAAGGCGACACGCGATGCGCCCTCCTCTACGTACCTGCCCTGCGCCTCGTGGTCGGGCCGTACCGGCGGCTCGTCCGCCGGGAATACCCTCACCTGCTCGTCTAACGCACCTGTCGCTCGGCGGGGCGGAACGGCGCCGGCGTTGGCATGCCGAACGCATGTTTGATTGCCGAAGCCGTCGAGGGGGCATAGCCTGGCCGTTGATAGAAGACAGGCCGCGTGGGCACCCGCCCGCCCGTCCCGCGGCGACTGGGGCGGTGGCAAGGACCCGCGAGGCGCACACCGCCGTAGGCCGACGCAGCGGGCCGTTAGCCCGCCGAGCGACGGGGAAGCGCGAGCCCGGTCGCTCTATCTATGGGCCGATCCGGCTCGCGGGGGGCGCCAAATAGGATCGAGCGGTGGCAGACGACCTGATCTCGCTGAACGAGGCTGCGCGGATCGCGGGCGTCGCCCCGTCGACCTTGCAGCGCTGGGCCCGTGCGGGGGTGATCCCGGTGAAGCAGGGCCAGTGGACGACGGCCGCCGCCGCCCAGGCGCGGGTGGTCGGGCGAATGCGCGAGCGCGGTCACTCGCTCGACGAGCTCCGGCGCGCGGTTCGGGAGGGTCGGCTGGCATTCGGCTACGTGGAGGACCTGCTTCCCGGAAGGGAGCGGGCTCTGACCCGCGAGCAGGCCGCCGAGCGGGCCGGCCTCGAGGAAGCGCTGATCGAGCGGATGATGGCCCTGCTCGGAACGCCCACGGCGGTCGAGGGCACGCTCAACGACCAGGACGCTGTTGCGATGGAGTGGATAGCCGACGTGCTTCGCGCCGGCTTCCCCCTGGTCGCGCTGCTGCAACTGATCAGGGTCTACGCCCAATCGATCCGGAAGATCGCCGAGGCCGAGGTGCGCCTATTCCATCTCTACGTCCACGAGCCGCTGATCCGCCAGGGTGTGGACGCGTTGCAGATGGCCGAGGAGATGGAGGGGCTGGCGCGCGACCTCCTCCCGCTCACCTCGCCGCTGATGGAGTACATCCACCAGCGCTACCTGCGCTTCTATATAGAGCAGGACGTCGTCGGGCACATGGAGGCGGAGCTCGGTCCCCAGCGGCAGCTGGGGCGGGTGCAGATGGCGTTCTGCTTCGTCGACCTGACGGGGTTTACTCGCTACACCGAGGAGGAGGGCGACGAGGAAGCCTTCGACCTCGTCGAGCGCTTTGTGGAGACCGTCGAGGCCACCCTGCCTGCCGAGGCAACGATCGTGAAGACCATCGGGGACGAGGTGATGATCGTCTCCCGCGATCCGGTGACGCTCACCGAGTGGGCGGTGGGCTTCCTGGCGTTGTTCCAGGAACGCCCCCAGCCGAGGGTCGGCGTGCACTACGGGCGCGCGGTCTACCGCGATGGCGACTACTTCGGCACCGAGGTAAACCTGGCCCACCGCGTGGTCGCCCGCGCCCAGGGCGGCGAGGTGATGGTCACCACCTCGGTCGTCGATGGGATCGGCAAGTCCAACTACCTGGAGTTCGACCCGATCGGTGAGGTCGACTTGAAGGGCTTTCCCGAGCCGGTGGACCTGTTCGTGGCGCGGCCCCGGGAGCCCGTAGACGCCTGACAAGATCACCTACGAATGAAGATCCGCGGGCACGGGTCGTAAGATCGCGCCCATGGGGTCCGTGGGCAAGGAGGATGCGCTTGGCGCCCTGGCCGAGGTGGTGCGTCGCAGCGGACTCGTCGACGCCATCTCCTCCGGCGTCGTCCTCGTCTCGGGCGGTGCCGATTCCGCCTGCGCGGCCGCCGGCCTTTCCCGTGCGATCGGGCCGGCGAGCGTGCACGCGCTGCATGTCAATTACGGCATTCGCGAGTCAGCGGATCGCGACGAGCGCGTTTGCCGCGACCTCTGCTCCAAGCTTCGCATCGACCTGCACATCGAGCGGCCGAAGGACCTGGCGGGAAACCTCCAGGCCGCAGCGCGGGATACGCGATACGCCGCTGCCGAGCAGCTTCGCGCGCGCACGGGCAGCCACTGGATCGCGACCGGCCAGACGCGGACCGACCTTGCCGAGACGGTGCTGTACCGCCTCGCAGTCTCGCCGGGAACCAGGGCGCTCCGCGGCCTGCCGGCACGGAGCGGCCGGGTGGTGCGGCCGCTGCTCGAGCTCGAGCGTGCCGAGACGCGCCGCCTCGCAGCCCAGGCGGGCCTGCCATTCGCCGACGATGAGACCAACCTCGAGCTCGACTACGCCCGCAACCGGGTGCGCGCCGAGGTGCTGCCGGCGCTGCACGAGTTGAGCCCGGCGGCCGAGCGGAACATCGCCGAGACCCAGGCCGAGCTGGTCGAGGAGGCGCATCTCCTGGAGCGGGTCGTGCTCGAGGCACTCGAGGCGGCAGGGGCCAGCGCCGGCGCTGTGGCGATCCGGGCCGACGCGCTGGAGGGCTCGGAGCCCGCCTTACGCCGCCTCGTGCTGCGGGCGCTCGCCGAGCGCGCCACCGGTCGCGCCGTCCCGCTCGGACGGCGGCGCGCGGCCGAGATCGTCCGCCTCGCGGCCCTTCCCGAGGGTGGCGAGGTCGACCTCGGCCACGGCGTGCGGGCCATCTGCGAGCACGGGCTGATCCGCTTCGTGGGCTCCTCGGAGGCCGACGCCGCACCGAAGCCGGTCTCGCTAAGGGTCCCCGGGAGCTGCCACTTCGGGCGCTGGGAGGTTCGCGCGGAGGTCCGGCCGGGCCCGGTGGAGCCGGCGGGCCCGGACCTGGCGACGCTCGACGCCGACGCGCTCGGCGAAGAGCTGCTCGTGCGCACATGGAGAGAGGGCGACCGCATGCGGCCGCTCGGCATGGATGGCACCAAGAGCCTCCAGGACCTGTTCACCGACCGCGGGGTGCCCCGCTCGTTGCGACATCGCCTGCCCGTGGTGACGGCGGCCGGTCACGTCGTCTGGGTCGCCGGCGTGGCCGTCTCGGAGGACTTCCGCCTGGGCCCCCAGGCCCGCGAGATCGCCGTCCTAACGGCGTGCGTCCTGGATTGATGAACGATTCGGCGATCGGCGAGGTGCTGGTCCCGAGCGAGGATCTGCAGCGCCGCATCGCCGAGCTCGGCGCCGAGATCAGCCGCGACTACGAGGGGCGCGACCTGGTGATGATCGGCGTGCTGAAGGGAGCGGTCCTGTTCATCGCCGATCTGATGCGGCAGCTGACCGTGCCCTGCGAGGTCGACTTCATGGCCGTCTCGAGCTACGGCTCCTCGACCGACTCCTCGGGCGTGGTTCGGATCCTCAAGGACCTCGAGGCCCCGATCGAGGGTCGCGACGTCCTGATCGTCGAGGACATCATCGACTCGGGGCTGACGCTGCAGTATCTGCTGCGCAACCTTCGTGCCCGAACCCCCGGCTCGCTCGAGGTCTGCGCGCTGCTCACCAAGCCGGCTCGGCGTCGGGTCGAGCTGCCGATCCGCTACG
>VAYK01000073.1 GCA_005884985.1 Actinomycetota bacterium
TGGCTCATGTCTCCGTGCAAGGCCTTGACCTGGAGGCCGCGGGCGCGGAGCGTCTCGTCGAGGCGCGCCGTGCCGATCTTCGTGCGGCAGAAGATGATCGCCTGCTCGGGGTCCTCGGCCCGGAGCACCTCGACCAGGCGGTCGACCTTGCCGCGCGCCGGGACCTCCACATATGCCTGCTCGATCGCGTCAACGGTGAGTTCGTGCGGCGTCACCCTGATCGTGATCGGCTCGTACATGTAGCGGTTGGCGAGCCGCTCGATCGGCGGCGGGATGGTGGCCGAGAACAGTGACGTCTGCCGGCCCGAGGGACAGATTCGCAAAATGCGCTCGACATCCTCGATGAAGCCGAGGTCGAGCATCTCGTCGGCCTCGTCGAGGACGATGTAGCGTGCCGAGGTGAGGACCAGCGACCCGCGCGAGATCAGGTCCAGCGTCCGCCCCACGGTGGCGACGACCACGTGGGCGCCCGCGCGCAGCCTCGACTGCTGGGTCCGCACAGCTTGGCCGCCGAATACCGCGATCACCTCTACGGGCAGATGCTCGGCGTAGGCGCGAAGCGCCTGTGTCACCTGGATGCAGAGCTCGCGGGTCGGGGTGAGCACGAGCGCCTGCGTATCCTTGGATCCCGGATCGAGGTACTGGAGCATGGGCAAACCGAAGGCGGCGGTCTTGCCGGTGCCGGTCTGAGCTTGACCGATGACGTCGTGCCCGGCGAGCAGCTCCGGAATCGCCTGCTCCTGAATCAGCGTCGGGTCGGTGTAGCCGAGCTCGTCGAGGGCGTCCAATATCTCGTCGGAGAGCCCGAGCTTGCGAAAGGCGGTCACTGACTCACGGCCGTCACCGACTCGGGTCGAGGAGCAGCTTGCCGTGCGTTCGCCGCGCGGCGATGTCCTCGTGCGCGCGGCGCGCGTCCGAGAGCGGGTACACCTCGCCGATCACAACCTCGAGCTCCTTGGCGGCAACGGCCCCGAGCAGCTCGACGATCCCCTCGCGAAGCTCCTGCGGGCGACGGAAGAGGTGCATGAGCCAGAAGCCGACCACGGAGCGGCTGGTTCGCATCAGGTCAACGTTGCGCACCTCCACCGGTTCCCGCGAGGCTAGCCCGTAGGTGATCAGGCGCCCGAACGGGGCGAGCGCCCGCAGGCTCGCCTCGAAGGACTCGCCGCCGCTCATCTCGAGCACGACGTCGACCGGCTCGCCGTCGTTCGCCTCCAAGATCGCCGCCTCCAGGTCGTCGGCTCGTGAATCCACCGCGGCGTCGGCGCCCAGGCGCCGCGCCAGCTCGCGCTTGTCCTCGGACGAGGCGAGCCCGATCACCCGGCCAGCGCCCATCCGCTTCGCCAGCTGCACGGCGAGCGATCCGGTGCCGCCGGCCGCGGCTTGGACGACGACGGACTCGCCCTCCTGGAGGCGGGCGGAGACCCGCAACAGGCTGCGGGCCGTGAGCCCCTGCAGCAGGAGCCCGGCGGCCTCCTCGTCCGAGACCTGGTCGGGGACGGGCACCAGCACCGCCTCGTGGACGGCGACCTTCTGTGCATAGCCGCCGCTGGGTAAGAGCGCCGCGACCCGCCGTCCGTCGGGCGTCCGCCCGGCGATCTCGCCGCCCGGGATCAGCGGCAGCTCCTGCTCGGCGAGGTAGTCATTCCGGGTCACGTGGGTGTCCGCGAAGTTGATCCCGGCTCGCGCCACCTCGACGATGACCTCGCCGTCCCCCGACTGGGGGTCCGGAACATCCGTGAGCCGCATCGCCTCCGGCCCGCCGAACTCCTCGATCTGAATCGCGCGCATGAGCGCCGCAGTGTACGGAGGGCCCCAGTGCGCTCAGCCCGCGGCTCCCGCCGCCCGCATCTCCGTGAACACCGCGCTGGGCTCGTCGCGCTCGCCCTTCTGCTCGTCGGAGATCACGTGCGAGACAGCGTTGATCAGCGCCAGATGGGTGAAGGCCTGCGGGAAGTTGCCGAGCTGCGCACCGCTGAGCGCCTCGATCTCCTCCGCGTAGAGGCCCAGAGGGGTCGCGTGGGAAAGGACCCGTTGGCACAGCTGCCTGGCCCGCTTGCGCTCGCCGATCTCCGACAGAGCGGAGACGAGCCAGAAGGAGCAGATCGTGAACGTGCCCTCCTTGCCGGTGAGTCCGTCCTCGGTCTCGTCGACCCGGTAGCGAAGCACGAGTCCGTGCTCGGTCAGCTCGTCGGCGATCGCGAGGACCGTCGCCCGCACGCGCTCGTCGTCGGGCCGCAGGAAGCGGACCAGGGGCATCAAGAGCAGCGAAGCGTCGAGGGCATCGGTTTCGTAGTGCTGGCGGAAGACGCCCCGGTCGCTGACCCCGTGCTCGAGGATCTCTGCCTGCACCGCGTTCGCCTCGGTCTCCCAGCTGTCGGCGAGCTCGTTGCGACCCCGGTCCCGGCCAAGCCGGGTGGCGCGGTCCAGCGCGACCCAGCACATCAGCTTCGAGGAGACGTAGTGCTTGGGCTCACCGCGCGCCTCCCATATGCCCTGGTCGGGAAGGTGCCAGGCCGAGGCCGCCGCCTCCGCCTGCTCGAAGACGATCGGCGCCATCTCGTCGGGCACGCCATCGCGAGTCTTCGAATGGACGTAGATCGAGTCCAACAGGGCGCCGTAGACATCGTTCTGGCTTCGATCCGATGTAGCCGCCCAAGTGGTCGAGCGTCTTCTCGGTGAGCTCGGTCTCGCCGCCGATCCCGAACATGATCTGGGCCTCCGGGCCGCGCCCGTGGAAGAGGTGGTAGACGAACTCCATGAACTCGCGTGCCTCCTGGTCGAAGCCGATCACGTGCAAGCTCCAGAGCGTGAAGGTGGCGTCGCGGATCCAGGTGTAGCGGTAGTCCCAGTTGCGCTCTCCGCCGGGGGTCTCGGGCAGCGACGTCGTCAACGCCGCAACCATCGCCCCGGTCGGCTCGTAGGTCAGTCCCTTGAGCGCCAGCGCCGAGCGCTGCAGGGTCCAACGCCAGGGGTGGTCCGGGAACGTCCCCACCTCCAACCAGCGGCGCCACAGCTCGACGGTGCAATCCACTCGGGCGGCGGCGTCGGCGGCGTCGCGTGGGCCGCCCAGCTCCTCCCGCCACGAGAGGCAGGAAAAGCAGCTGTCGCCCGCCTCCAACTTCCGCACCCCCCGCGCGATAGAGCCGTCTACCTCCAGCGGGATGTCGCCCAGCAAGCGTAGCGTCGCGCCCCCACCGCTGGCGTCGGCGGCCAGGGCGTCCCGATCCACGAGCGTCCACCGGGTCTGCTCGGTCGCGTAGTCGAAGGCCGGCTCGCAGATCGTCTCCACCTCGACGTGGCCGTGGACGCACTCAACTGTGCGAACGAGCAGGTGCTCTGCGTCGTGGGGGCCGAGGTCGCGCGCACGCGCATCCATCCCATCCTCGTCTCCGGCGGGAGCGAGCGCCAGGGCGTCGCGGACGACGAACCACCCCGTGGGGGTCATCCAGCTCGTCTCCAGCACGTTCGTGCCTGGGACGTAGCGGCGCGCCACCGGCGCTCGCAGGCCCCGAGGACCCAGGCGCCAGGCGCCCGCATTACGATCGAGCAGGGCAGCGAAGATACTGGGTGAATCGAAGCGTCGCAGGCACATCCACTCGACCGTCCCGTCAGAGGCCACCAGGGCGCCGGTATGGCAATCGGACAGGAAGCCGTAGTCGCCGATCGCGTGGAAGTCGGGCCCGGCGGCCCGTGCCTCGTACGCCTCGGCCTTCGCGGCTACCCCCATATCGGGGAACGCTATCGCTCCCGCTCCGAGGCCTCCGAGCCGAGTCCGATCGAGTAGACCTGAGCCGCTTAGGATGCTGCACGGCCTCATGTCCCTGACCGCCGTCGGCTCGATCGCGTTCGACTCCGTCCGCACCCCCTTCGGGGAGCGTGAGCGCATGCTCGGCGGCTCGGCGGTGCACTTCGCGCTCGCGGCCAGCTTCTTCACGGACGTTCACGTGGTCGGACCTGTCGGCGACGACTTCGGCGAGGACCAGGTGGAGGTGCTCGCCTCGCGAGGAGTCGACGTCGGGGACATCGAGCGGGTCGCCGGCGGCCGGACGTTCTTGTGGCGTGGCCATTACGAGGCGGACCTGAACGTCGCCCACACCGACGACACGCAGCTGGGCGTATTCGCCGACTTCGAG
>VAYK01000004.1:0-4608 GCA_005884985.1 Actinomycetota bacterium
GGCTCTACTACGAGGACTCGACCAGCCTCCGCGACCTGCCCGGCGACGTCGGCATGCACGAGGACGATTGGGAGGGCTATCAGGTGCGGATCGGTCCGGCCGGGACAGAGGCCAGGGCGACCTCGCACCACGGATACAACTACCGGGGAGGGCCCGGAGGCTGGCTGTCCGACGCGGGCATCGTCCACCGCTCCGCCTGGGGCCGTTCCCTCGGCCACTTCTACGTCTCGGGCGGCAGCCACGCCGGCCACGTCGACGAGGACCGGCGCTCCTCGCCGCCGCGCTGGACGCCCGCCGACCGCCTCGAGCTGATCCCGATCGAGACCCTGGACCCCAGCGCGCGGCGCACCCGCTTCGCGATCGTCCCGCCCTGGCGTAAACCGGTCTACCGCGATCCGGAGGACGAGGGGACCTGAGCGCTCGTCGCCGATCGCGCGGGCAGCTACTTCGGGGGCATCCGCAGGGCCCCGTCGAGCCGGATCGTCTCGCCGTTCAGCATCGGGTTCTCGACGATGTGACGGGCAAGGGCGGCGAACTCCTCGGGCTGGCCGAGGCGGTTCGGGAACGGGACCTGGGCGCCGAGCTGCTGACGCGCGTCCTCGGGGAGCGCCGCCAAGAGCGGCGTGTCGAAGGTCCCGGGCGCGATCGTCACCACTCGCACCCCGCGGCTCGCCAGGTCGCGGGCTGCGGGCAGGGTGAGGCCCACGATGCCGCCCTTCGACGCCGAGTAGGCGACCTGCCCGATCTGACCGTCGAAGGCGGCGATCGAGGCGGTGTTGACGCAGACGCCACGCTCGCCGCCGTCGTCGGGATCGTTGTCGAGCATCGCCGCCGCGGCGAGCCGGAGCACGTTGAAGGTGCCAATCAGGTTGACCTTGATCACGTTGTGGAAGATCTCGAGGTCGTGCGGGCCCTGCCTGCCGGCCGTGCGCTGGGCCCAACCGATCCCGGCGCAGCAGACCGAGATCCGCAGGCCTCCGTCCGCATTCGCGGCGGCGTCCACGGCTGCCTGCACCGGCTCGGGCTCCATCACGTTGGCCTCGACGAAGCTGGCGCGCTCGCGGAGCTCGGCGGCGAGCGCCTCGCCTTTGTCGGTGTTGAGGTCGGCGATCACCACCGTGGCGCCGGCATCGTGCAGCGTTCGCGCGACGGCCGCACCCAGTCCGGAGGCTCCGCCGGCGATCAAAACGCTCGCATTTTTGAGCCGCATCGGCGCGCCACTCTAGTGCCCCCGGGCGGCCGGCACCCGTACTCGCTAGCCTGTCGCCATCGCAGCCCCGGTCGAGGCCCCCCACAAGGACGCGATCGCGGAGCGCCTAGCCGAGGCGCGACGACGGACCCTTCGGCTCGTCGAGCCGCTCTCCGACGAGCAGCTGAACCGCGTCTACACGCCGATCCTCAGCCCCCTGGCCTGGGACCTGGGCCACATCGCCAATTTCGAGGAGCTGTGGCTGGTGCAGACCGTGGGTCGCCAGCGGCCGCTGCACGGCGAGCTGGGCCGCTTCTACGACGCGGTCGAGAACCCGCGAACGACCCGCGGCGAGCTGCCGATCCTGCGCGGCCACGAGCTCCGCTCCTACCTCGACGAGGTGCGCGAGCGTTCGCTGGAGGTCCTCGCCGGGTTGGAGCTCGAGTCCACCGAGGACCCGCTGCTGGCCGACGGTTTCGTCTACGAGATGCTGATCGCCCACGAGCACCAGCACAACGAGACGATGCTCCAGCTGATCCAGATGATCGACGGCTACGAGCCGGTCGAGATCGTCGAGCCCCCGAGCTCGGGGCCGGATATGCCCGGTGAACCCGAGATGGTGCTCGTCGAGGGCGGCACTGTCGAGCTCGGGGCCGGGCCGGACGGGTTCGCCTACGACAACGAGCGCCCCCGCCACGTTCGTCGCCGACACCGGCGCCGAGCCGCCGCTGTACTGGGAGCCCGACACCGACGGCTGGTGGAAGCGCACCGCGATGGGCCGCGTGGAGCGGCTCGACGCCGACCAGCCGGTGGTCCACGTCTCCTGGCGAGAGGCCGACGCCTTCGCCCGGTGGGCCGGTAAGCGGCTGCCGACCGAGCAGGAGTGGGAGGCGGCCGCTCAGGGCGCCGATCGAGAGCGCGCCAACCTCGACCAGCTCAGCTTCGGCTGCGCAGGCGCCGGCGCCTACGGAGACGCCCCTTCGGATTGCGGGGCGGTGCAGATGCTCGGCGACGTCTGGGAGTGGACCTCCTCCGACTTCGCCGCCTACCCCGGCTTCCGAGCCTTCCCCTATCGCGAGTACTCCGAGGTCTTCTTCGGCGACGCCTACAAGGTGCTGCGCGGCGGCTCCTGGGCGACCCGCCGAAACGCAATCCGCACCAGCTTCCGCAACTGGGATCTACCGGAGCGGCGCCAGCTCTTCGCCGGGTTTCGCTGCGGGCGGAACGCCTGATGCGAGGCACCCGGATGAAGGCGGGCGCTGCGGGACCGCGTGGGGTGAAACGAATGCTGCCGAGAGAGGTCAGGTGATAGAGGCAGTGGATCCCGCGACCGCCGAGCAGATCACGATCGACCTCCACCTGCCCCCCGGAGGCCCGCTCTCGGGGATGGCCGCCGACGTGCGCGCCGGCCTCACCAAGCCCTTCAAGGAACTGTCCCCGCGCTACTTCTACGACGAGCGCGGCTCGATTCTGTTCGAGCAAATCACGCGCCTGCCCGAGTACTACCCGACCCGGGCAGAGCGGGCGATCCTCGAGCACCACTCCGCGGGGATCTGCGCGACGGCGGGCGACCCCGCGACATTGATCGAGCTCGGCTCGGGCTCGGCCAGCAAGACCCGGGTGCTGCTCGATGCGATGGACAGCGCTGGCTGTCTCGAGGCGTACGCACCGGTCGACATTTCCGAGCAGATCACGCGCGACACCGCTGAGGCGGTCGCCTCGGAGTACGGGATCGCTGTGCACGGCCTCGTCTGTGACTTCGAGCGCGACCTGGAACGGATTCCGCTCTCCGGGCCCCGGATGCTCGCTTTTCTCGGCGGCACGATCGGGAACTTCGAGCCGGCGCAGCGCGCCAGTTTCCTGGCCCGGGTCGCGAACCTCCTCGGGCCCGAGGATCACTTTCTGCTTGGCACGGACTTGGTCAAGGACCGCGAGCGCCTCGAGGCCGCCTACAACGACTCCGCCGGGGTCACCGCCGAGTTCAACAAGAACGTGCTCAGCGTGCTCAACCGCGAGCTCGGCGCCGACTTCGACCTCGACGCGTTCGAGCATGTGGCCTTCTGGGACGACGAGAACCTCTGGGTCGATATCCGCCTGCGCTCGCTCGCCCGACAGGTGGTAGACGTCCCTTCGCTCGGGATGAGCGTCCCCTTCGGGCGCGGCGAGGAGATGCGAACCGAGATCTCGACCAAGTTCGCTCGCGACGGCCTCACCGGGATCTACGCCGAGGCCCGCCTCGAGATGGTCGACTGGTGGACGGACCCGGAAGGGGTATTCGCGCTGTCTCTGGCTCGACGCGCGGGCTAGGCGGAGTTATTTTGGGGCCAGGGCCTCGGTCAGCTCGCCGAGCTTGTCGGGGGTGGTGATCGGGGTCAGCACCGGCAGTGTGATGCCGCCGGCGACAAACGCCTCGAGGCGCTCAAGCATCTCCTCGGGCGCTCCGAAGACGAACGTGTCCTCGATCAGCTCCCAGGGGGCGGCGGCGACCGCCGTCTCACGGTCCTTGGCCTTCCAAGCGACGGCCATCTCGTCGATCCGATCGCCGTAGCCGAGCCAGCGGAAGAACGCCTCATAGACCGGCACCGTGACGTAGGAGGCGAACATGAAGCGGGCCAGAGGCTCGACCTGGTCGCGCTCCCCGGGCAGGCAGAAGAAGCGGCACAAGAGTTCGAAGCCCTCCGGCGCCCCGTCGAGCTCCTCGGTGATCTTCGGCAGCGCGGCAAGCGGCAGGAAGTTGGTGAACGCGCCGTCGGCCTTCTCGACCGCCAACCGAAGCATCTTGCCCCGCAGCGCGGCGATCACGATCGGCGGCGGCTCGGCGGGCGGCTGCTCGAGCTTGAAGCCGCTCGATGTCCGTTCGCCCGAGAATGCCGCCCGCAGGAACTCCAGGGTCTTCGAGACCTTCGTCAGCGGCTTCGAGAACGGCATCTGGTTCCAGCCCTCGACGATCCGGTCCGACGAGGCGCCGATCCCGAGCACGAACCTGCCATCGCTGGCGTCGGTCAGGGCGGCCGCCTGCTGGGCCAGCAGTGCCGGCCCCCGTGTGAACACGCCGACCACCCCGGTGCCGAGTCGGGCCCGTTCCGTCCAGGTCGCCGCCAGCGCCAGCGGCGTGAAGCCGTCGGGCCCCTGGGTCTCGCCGCTCCACAGGTCGGTGTAGCCGGCCGCCTCGGCGCGGCGCACCAGTTCGGCGTGCCGGCGCAGCGGAAGACTTGGGAGCGGCAACGTCAGGCCCCAGCGTTGCATCGGACGGCGACCCTAGACGATTGATCGCGACCCGGGTGGGCGTGCACCCGGGATCACTCGTCTCGATGATCCCCCCGCGCTCGCTCCCGCCCTCGGATAAGCTCGCCCCGGTGGACTTCTCGCGACTGGACCGCAACAGGGTGCTGCTCGGCGGTGCGGCGTCGATCGTCGTG
>VAYK01000004.1:4652-4984 GCA_005884985.1 Actinomycetota bacterium
CACCGCGGGGCGTCCAGAAGTCTGGATCTGCGGCACGAACGACTACAGCTGCACCGGATTCGAGACATTCCCCATCCTTCGGTGGCTCTTGATCGCCGGCGCCCTGTCGCCGCTGATCCTCGCCTGGATCATCGTCCGCGGCCACAGGCTCTCCTGGGCTCCCGGCGAGCTGACCATGGTGGTCGGGTTCACGATGATCACGCTGATCGGCTACAACGGCATCATCTCCCGACCGGGCGACACCTTCGGAATCGGCCTCGACTATGGCTACTGGCTGGCGCTCCTGGCATCGATCGCGATCGCGGCCACGGGCTTCCTCCGCTCGCAGGTGG
>VAYK01000074.1 GCA_005884985.1 Actinomycetota bacterium
GCGATCGTCGTCGCTTGGGTACTAGGACCGTCCCGCGGCGCGCAATTCATCGCCCGCGGCTGCCCAAGAGCGCTGGCCTGCTCAGAGGTCGCGCTCGTAGAAGAACATCACGGGCCCGTCGGGCTTTCCCTCGCGGTTGGAAAAGCCGGCGCTTTCGTATAGGGCTCGTGCGGCGGTGTCATCCTCTGTGATCTGATGCGCGGGAAGACCGACGACAGGAGGATTTGTATGTCAGTGATCATGACCTTGTGGGTGCAGGGCGACCCGCAGAAGCTCGAGAGCGTCGCGGCCGACAACCCCGACCGGATTCGCGGAATTGCCGACCAAGCGAAGGAGCATGGCCTGATCGCCCACCGCTTCTACGGGTCCGACGGGCAGATCATGGTGATCGACGAGTGGCCCGATCCGGAGAGCTTCCAGAGCTTCTTCGAGCAGGCGCGCTCCGAGATCGACGCGCTGATGGGCGACGCCGGAGTGACATCGGAGCCCGCGGTCACGTTCTGGCGCAAGCTCGACACCCACGACGAGGTGGGCTGGAGCGACTAGCGCGGAAGTTATCCCTCATCTGTGACCAGTCTGACTAGATTGGTATGGTGTTACAGGTCATGATCGTGGCCGGTGTGGCGAAGGTGAAGGCGAGGCTGAGCAAGTACCTGGCTCAGGTGCGGGCAGGGAACGACGTGCTGATCACCGAGCACGGGCGCCCGATCGCGAGGATCGTGCCCGTTTCCAGCGAGCGCGAGGAGCTCGCCGAGCTGGAGCGGCGGGGGCTCATCCGAGCGGGCACGATGAAGCTCCCGAAGGGCTTTCTCGACGCTCCGAGGCCCAAGGCCGCCGCCAGTGTGACCGAGGCGCTTCTGGAGGAGCGTCGCGAGGGGCGCTAGCCGGCCGTGCGGTTCTGGGACGCCTCGGCGTTGGTGCCGCTGCTGTTCTCCGAGCGCTGGTCGGAGCAGGCCAGGAAGCTGCTTCGCGAGGACGCCGCGATGGTGGTGTGGTGGGGGAGCCGCGTCGAGTGCGTCTCGGCGCTTCGGCGTCGGGAGCGGGAGAGTGCGCTGGACGCGGCCGGAGCCCGACAGGCGGTGGCCCTACTTGACGCGCTCGCCAGCGCCTGGTCCGAGGTCCTTCCGAGCGACGCCCTTCGCGCGCAGGCCGAGCGGGCGCTCGCGGTGCATCCACTGCGCGCCCCCGACGCGCTGCAGCTCGCCGCGGCGTTCACCTGGCGGCGCGAGCCCGCGCGGTCCACTGGGCTCGTCTGTCTCGACGAGCGCCTACGGGATGCGGCCTCGCGCGAGGGCTTCACCGTCCTGCCTGCCGAGGCCGGCGGGGGGCCGACGTAGCGAACCGCGCGACTCGGGGCCTTCGCCGCTTGTCAGCGTTTCGTCTCTAGCTGCCGGCCGGAGCTGCGGCTTCCTGCGGGATCGCGCCGATGTCGCGCATGAACGTCAGCGTGTCCCACTGCGACCACGTCTCGGCGACCTTGCCGCCCTCGTGGCGGTCGATCGTGATGCCCCTCACGGGGTCGCCCTGCTCACCGGTGGGCGGAAGGCCCATCAGCTCGTTCTCGAAGGTGCCCTGGCCGGTCCAGCGATAGACGACCCTGTCGTCCGGAAAGGACTCGCGGTAGGCGGCAATCGTCTGCTTGGCGGCGGCCGTGTCCTGGTCCCCCATCATCGGGTCGTGGTCGACGAAGTTGTCGGCGGTGGCCTCGTCGATGACGTCGAGGTTTCCGTGGTTGAACGCCTCCTCGATCAGGCGTCGTGAGGTGGCGATGTTCTCTGCAGACATGGGCTGACTCCTCCTGTTGGCTGTCAGACCGACCCTACGCCCTCGCGCCGCCATACGCAAGGGTGCTCAACTACCTGGTTACGGGCGCGACGGCCGCTGCGCTCAGGCCGGCGGTCGCGTCATCGTGCCGCCCCGACTGCGCCTGATCACGTAGACGATCGCCGCGGCGACGACGACCGAGAGCAGGATGCCGCCGCCGTTGCGGTTACCCGAGATCGCCCACCAGATCAGCCCGGCGATGAAGGAGGCGGCGATGCCGACCAGGATCGTCTGCCAGACCGTCATCGGATCCGGGCCCGGCAGTGCCAGGCGGCCGAGCGCGCCGATCACCAGGCCGCTCAGCGCGGCGCTAACGGGTTCGGCCCGGCCCTTTTGCCGGCGCGCCTAGAGTGCCGCGAGCGCCTCCGCGATCGGCGTCTGGCCGCCGAGCAGGTCGAATGACTTGCCGATCGTGTTGTCGGCGTCCAGGCAGGCGGCGAGCGTCGCGGCGACATCGTCGCGGGGGATCGCGCCGATCCGCTCGAGCCGCTCGGCCGCCTCGATCAGCCCCGTGCCCGGGTCGTCGGTGAGCCGGCCCGGGCGGACGATCGTGTAGTCGAGGCCGCTGGCTGCGAGCGCCTCGTCGGCCTCGAGCTTCGCCTCGTAGTAGGGCCGCATCTGCTCGCCGCGGGCGGCCGGGTCGCGGACGCCCATGGCGCTGACCATCAGGTAGCGGCGGATGCCCTCGGCGCGGCAGGCCCCGATCAGCTTGACAGCCCCGCCGTAGTCGACCGTGCGCTTTCGGGCGGCGCCGCTGCCGGGACCGGCGCCGGCGGCGAAGACGACCGCGTCGCAGCCGCTGATGCTCGTCGCGATCGCGTCCGGGTCGAGGTTCTCGAGGTCGGCGCCCACGGGCAGGGCACCCACCGCCTCGAGGTCGGGGGCGTGGTCGGGGTTTCGGATCAGGCCGCGGGCCCGGTCGCCGCGCTCGGCGAGCAGGCGAAGCAGGCGCAGGGCGATCTTCCCGTGTCCTCCCGCGACCGCGACGTCCATCGCCATGGCGAGATGCTTATCACCTGCAGGAGCGCTCCCGGTTTGTGACCACATTTGTGGCCACAGGTCGGGAGGGTCTTCTCTCCGATGATCCTCCCGCCGTGTTTGACCCGGGGCGCCTCAGCGGAGGCTCGGCCGCCAGGGCACCGCACGATCGCGCGCGCGAGCGTAAGCGCGGCGCACGACGCGCCGGTGGCGTCGCGGCCGTTGGTCGCGTCGGGCCTCGATGAACGCGTCCCACAGCTCGACGGCGCGGTCGGACTGCGCCGAGTCGGACCGACGGCACTTCAAAAGCAAGCACGGCTCCTCGCGTCCGGCGGGCGCATTGCACCCCTGCCCAGGTGGACAACAAGGTTTCATCTTTGACTCCAGCCCTCACTCGGTGATCTTTTGCTCAACGCGGGAGGTCTGTCGCTAAAAGGACCCTACCCGAGTTCGCCGCGCCCAATCACGTAAGAAGGCTGACCCAGGCGACGGGCTTAATAGGCTCAGGCGACGGGCTTAACACGATCGATGGCGGTGGCGGTCGACCTCGGCTGAACGGCGCGGCCACGTCCGCTAGGCTCGCGGCCATGGAGGACCTCGGCGCGCCGAGCTCGTATCTGATCCTCGAGAAGGGGCTCCCCGTGTACTCCAGCGACGGGAAGTCGGTGGGCAAGGTTGAGCACGTGCTCGCCGCCCCCGACCTCGACCTCTTCGACGGCATCGTCCTCGACACGAGCGTCTTGCCCGGCGGACACCGGTTCGCCGACGCCACGCAGGTGGCCGAGATCTACGAGCGCGGCGTCGTCCTGACGCTTGAGGCGGCCGCCGCCGAGAGCCTCCCCGAGCCGAGCGCCAACCCCGGCGAAATCGAGGTCGGCCCGGACGACGTCGTCCCCGACGAGCTTCACGACAAGCTGCGCCGGGCCTGGGGTCGGATCTCGGGGAAGTCTTGACCCCGGGCAAGGGTCAGGGAATAGGCTGGGCGGCACCGGCCGCCCGGGCCGGCGACGAGCCACACAGGAGGTGCAGATGAGCTCAAACGGAAGCCCGTCCTGGCGGATGGTCGGCGACGAGGTCGGAAACTGCAACTGCGACTGGGGCTGCCCCTGCCAGTTCGACGCGCTGCCGACGCACGGCAACTGCATGGCGATGATCGCCTACGAGATCAACCAGGGAAGCTTCGGCGACACGCGCCTCGACGGGGTGCGCTTCGCCGAGCTCGTCTGGTGGCCGGGCGCGATCCACGAGGGAAACGGCACCCGCCAGACGATCGTCGACGATAGCGCCAGCCCGGAGCAGCGCGAGTCGATCGAGGAGCTGGTGCTGGGCAAGCACGGCGGCGATTACTTCGAGATCTTCGCGAGCGTACGGTCTACGCACCGATCGAGATCGACGCCGATCGCGAGGCGCGCACGAGCTCGGTGCGGATCGGGGACCTCGCCGAGTCCACGATCGAGCCGATCAAGAATCCCGTCAGCGGCGACGAGCACCGGGTGCGGATCGACCTGCCGGAGGGATTCGAGTACAAGCTGGCGGAGATCGGGAACACGGTCAAGGCCCGCGTCTCGGCCAAGGAGCCGCTCTCGTTCACGCTCGAGAACACCTACGCGCAGCTGAACCCGTTCGACTGGACGAACGCCTGAC
>VAYK01000075.1 GCA_005884985.1 Actinomycetota bacterium
CTCTACGCCTTCGCGCGTAAGCGCTGAGCCTCGTGACGCCAGAACGGTTTGCCCGGGGAATGACCTTTGACCAGTACGTCACATACACCGGCACGCCGGAAAACCTCGCGCGCGAGGCCGGCTGGTGGCTGGGGCCGGAGCGAATGGACTTCAGCGGGCTTCTCCGGGACTGGCACGGGCGCGCCAGGCTCAGCGAGGCACAGACGAGCGCGATCCGGTGGCTCGCGGCGCAGCCGGACGGCCCTTCCCGGTTGCTCGTGATCTCGGAGGAGTGGTCGTCGGACTGCCGCCGCGACGTGCCGATGCTGGCGCGCCTGGCCGAGGCGGGCGGGCTGGAGATGCGCATCTTCACGCGCGACGGCGAGAAGGTCGGCCGCGGCCCGCGGGCGGATCCGGCCGCCTCGCCGAACGCGGACATCGTGAACGAATTCCTCAGGGAGCAGGACGGCCGGACCTATCAGTCGGTGCCCGTCGCCGTCTTCTACACGAAGGAGCTTCGATACCTCTATCAGTACATCGAGTTCCCGGCCATCTATCACAAGGAGCGCATCTTCCGCGCGATGCAGGCCAAAGACCCGGACGATGCCGGGGAGCGGCGAGGAGACGGCTTCTTGCGCGAGTGGAGAGCCCTCCAGGAGGGACCGTTCTTCCCCATGTGGGCGTCTGCGGCCGTCGACGAGATCCTCTCCGCGCTTCACGAGCGGATGGTGGTAGGCTCGCCCGAAAGGAGATCATGATGCTGATGCGCAAGCTGGGTCGCACCGGGCTGCGGGTGTCGGCCCTCTGCCTCGGGGGCAATACGTTCGGATGGACCACGGACCAGAAAGCCTCGGAGGCCGTGCTCGACGCCTACGTCGAGGCCGCCGGCAACTTCATCGACACCGCCGACGTCTACGCGCGCTGGGCGCCGGGGAACAAGGGCGGGGAGTCGGAGACGGCGCTCGGCGTGTGGATGACGGCCCGCCGGAATCGCCACACCGTGCTCATCGCCACCAAGGTCATGGGGCCGATGGGACCGGGGCCGAACGACACCGGCCTCTCCCGCCAGCACATCATGGAGGGGGTCGAGGCCTCGCTCAAGCGGTTGCAGACCGACTACATCGATCTCTACCAGGCGCACTGGGACGATCGCGACACCCCGCTCGAGGAGACGCTGCGCGCCTTCGACGATCTGGTGAGCCAGGGCAAGGTGCGCTACATCGGCGCCTCGAACTACCACGCGTGGCGGCTCACGCGCGCCCTCTGGGAGAGCGACTCACACGACTACGTGCGCTACGAGTCGATCCAGCCGAAGTACAACCTCGTGTTCCGCGACGAGTACGAGCGCGAGCTGGAGCCGCTCTGCCTCGAGCAAGGCGTGGGCGTGATCCCGTACTCTTCCCTTGGAAGCGGCTTCCTGTCGGGCAAGTACCGCCCCGGCGCCGACCTGCCCAAGACGGCCCGCGCCGCCAACGTGCAGAAGGGCTACATGAAAACGCGACGCCGGCGCAGGTCGCGCTCTCCTGGCTCGCGCATCGCCCCGGCATCACCGCGCCGATCGCCAGCGCCACCTCCGTAGCGCAGCTCAAGGAACTGATCGGCGGCATCGACCTCCAGCTGGACGCGGAGGCGACCGCCGAGCTCGACCGCGCGAGCACTTGGAAGGACGCCTAGCCAGAGGCTGAGAACGGGCGTTGGCTATGCTCGCGGCCCGAGCTGAGGTTCGGGGGACGACGTCGAGTTCTTGGCCACCGACCATAAGGTGCCGGCCATCTCCTTCGGCCCCGGCGACGTCAAGGCCGCGCACACGGTGGACGAGTACGTGGACCTCGATCAGTATCACCCTGACGGTGCGCGTCTACGAGCGGGCGATCGTCGAGTTCCTGAACGGCGGAGCGCACCGGTAAGCGCCGCGGAGTCAGGCAGCACGTGGTCGTTGAGGCCGAACCCATCAGCGCGCGAGTCTGCAGCTTTCGGAGCCGAGGAGGGACCCCAGTATGCGAGCGTCTCGCGTCCTGATTCTGATTGCATGCCTCACGGTCCCTCTCCACGGATGCGGCGTGTTCGCCTACGACGTCAGCGTACCCTCGGGGATCCCGCCCGGCGTGGAAGGGAGAATTGTCCAGGGCGACGCACTCGATCTCACCCTTCCGAGTCTGCACGTATGGATGCAGGTGCGGAATCATACATCGTCAACGACGGTACCTCACAAGAACCTCGGCATCTTGCTCTGGATCGAGTCCGGATCGGCGCACGAAACGCTTTCCTTTGATCCTGGGCATGTGGTCCTCAAGTTCCAGGATGGCGAGGTGGTGCAGTTGACGAGTTACGGTGGACCCGATCAACTACGCGTGAACCCCCGAGCCGCCGGCCCGTCGTGCGGTTGGGCTTCGCAACGTCTCGAGGTGAAGGCGCCTCGAGGTCCGATCTCATTTACCTGGCGGGCCTGCTTTCTGCTCTTCTTCGATACCTCCGCCTCGCCCGATAGGAGTTTCACGCTTGTCATTGAAGAGCTGAAGAAGGCCGGAGAGTACGTTTCGATCCCCCCGGTCGAATTCAAGAGAGGATCGGTTCGGAAATATCAGCAAGTCTTATAGACGTCACCACCGGCGCCAAGAGAGGAGGGTCATTCCCGTGGGGTCGAAGCTTTTCTGGAGCTGCTTCACGTCGCGAATTCCGCGGCCGGCGGCGATCGTACTGACGTGATGGATCGATCCCGAATCTCGAAGGGATGCAGCGACCCGGGGCTACCCTTGCGCGCGTCGTTCGATCGCCGGCGGATCGTACGCACGAATCGGCGGCAGCGGTCCCATCCAGCGCTCCATCTGCACGAGGGCGTGCTGGCCTGAGCAGCCCTGAGGTACCGCGGTCGAAGGTGAGGACGTTGGGGTTGCCGTGTACACATAGCGAGTCGGGGTCGGCCGGGTCGAGTGGGTCGTACCAGGCGCCGGTCGAGAGCTGAATCACGCGCGGCCGCACGGTGTCCGTCACCACCGCGCCGGCGAGACAGCTGCCGCGGTCGTTGAACACGCGCACGGCGTCGCCGTTGCGGATGCCGCGCGCGGCGGCGTCGGCAGGGTGGAGCCGGACCGGCTCGCGACCTTGCACCTTGGTCGATTGGCTGAAGGCCTCCACGTCGAGCTGGCTGTGCAGGCGCGCGCTTGGGTTGTTGGCGACGAGATGGAGCGGGTAGCGCCGGGCCGGTGCCGCACCGAGCCACTCGGTGGGCTCGAGCCAGGTCGGATGCCCCGGGCAGTCCGCATAGCCGAATCCTTCGATGGTCGCCGAGAAGATCTCGATCTAGCCGCTCGGCGTGCCGAGCGGAGTACGCTCGGGGTCGACGCGGAACTGCTTGAACAGCACGAGGCCCTCGTCGACATCGGGCACCTCGAGGAATCCGGCCGCCCAGAACTTCTCGAACGGCGGCGCTGACGAGACGCCGGCCGCGGCGCGCCAGCCGTCGTAGAGGTGTCGAAGCCACGCCCGAAGGCGCCCCAGTGGGACAAGTGCGGCACGAGCTCGCGCGCCATCCGCGTCAGCATATCAGAGCGTGGGGCGCATCATTCGTGGCACGCCCGTTGCAATTTCGACCTCCGAGGGAGTTGATCCCGTCTTGTTAGTGGTTTTCGCTACTCGAACATGGGTACTAGAGCGAACGCATGAGTCATTTGGGTGCGTCAAAAGTTCCACCCAGGTGGAATGGCGGTCTTGCTCGCCGCGGGACTAGGCGGCCATGGTAATCGTCCAGGCGGTTCTGGCGCTGATCAGCCGCTCGCTGGGAAGCATCATGTCCGCTCTGTTTGGATGGGCCGTCGTTGCGCTCTTCGGCCCGACGAATCCTCGCGAGAAGATGTGGCTCTCCGCGCTCGTGGGCGCGGCCGCAGCATGGCCTTTTCTCCTGATCGGCGTGGTGTGGCCGCGCCTCGCGACGCTGATCCTCGCCTTTGTGCCGCTGCCACACAACTGGGTGCCCACCTGGGTGATTCGCCTCATCTGGATCATCCTGGCGGTGGCGGTGCCATTCGCTCTCGGGGCCGCGATGGCAGCGCGGTCGCGCGGCACTGCCGTCCCGATTCCCGGAACGGCGAGCGCGGCGACCTCGTCGGGCTCAGCGGAATCCGCCCGGCACCATTCACCTCTGCGGGAGTCGAAGATCGTCCGCTTCTTCCGCGGTGTGCCGATAACACTGGGGGTGGCGGCGTCGTTTTTCATCGTGTTCGTT
>VAYK01000015.1 GCA_005884985.1 Actinomycetota bacterium
CGGCGGCGCGGGCGGTGCGGATGGCGGTCGAGATGCGCGACGCGATGGGCGACCTGACGGCGAGGTGGCTGAAACGTGGGCACGAGCTCGACTTCTCGCTCGGCGTGGCGCTCGGTTACGCGACGATCGGCCGGATCGGCTTCGAGGGCCGCTACGACTACGGCGCCGTCGGCAGCGTCCTCAACCTCGCGTCGCGTCTCTGCGACGCCGCGCTGCCGGGCCAGATCGTCGTCAGCCAGCGGGTGCTGGCGGAAGTGGAGGAGATCGTCGAGGTCGAATCGCTCGGCCGCCTCGAACTGAAGGGCTTCGGCAAGCCGGTCGAAGCGTTCGCCGTCAGCGCGGCGGCGTCCGCACGCGTCTAGACCAGACCGGTAAAGGGCCCACGTGCTTGAACCTGACGCCGCCCCGACTCACGCACCGGCGGAGACGCTCATGCCGAAGCCGGTGGCCGAGCCGCCTGCCCACACCGGACTCACGCTTCCGCGTCTATCGCTGCCACAAGCCGGTGGTGCGCGCCCTGCAGGAGCCGCGGGTCACCGAGGTTCGCCTTCATCGCCGCGAGCGCGTCCTTGATCGACTGGCCCTTCGAGCCCAGCTTCTCGAGCGCAGGAAGGACCTGGCGGACGTACGTCGGATAGCCGTCAGCCCCGACGCGCCCGTGCTCGTACGCCGAGACGAACTTCTTCGACGGCTGCTCGACCGCCTTGAGCGCTGCCGTGAGCTTATGGCGGCGGAGGACCGCGAGCATCCACGAGACCGTCTGGACGATGTCGGCTGTGTCGCCGTGCGCCTTCTGGCCCGCCGTCAGCCCGGCGTCGAGAGCCTGGAGCAGGTTCGAATGCGAGTTCGTCACGGCCGCAGCCTTCCCGATCACCTGCCCGAGGGTCGTGGCCGCGGCGGCGGCGGCGAAGACGTCCCGCCGGAAGCTCGAGTGCTTCGCCACTTCCTCGAGCAGCGGGAGGTCGCCCTTCAGGAGCTTGGCGTAGCCTGCCGGGTCGATCCGGCCCTCGCGCACCCGCTTCTCCGCCGCGTCGGCCGCCGCGTCGGCCTTCTCGAGCCCAAAGAGCGCAGCCGCGCGGCGGAGGACGTCCGCATGGAAGAGGGCATTCGCGCCACCGGCGAGGCTGGGTTCGGCCGGCTGCGGTGCGACCGCGAACCCGTTCACACGCGACGTGCCGTGCCGCTCGAAGAACACGACCGGCAGCGGCCCCTGCGCCTTCGCGACCGCCGGTAGACGGATTCGCACCCAGCGGTTCTCGCCCGGCTGCATCGCATTCAGGATCAGCGTGCCGGACAGCTTGGTACCGCGAGCCTTGCCGCCGACCTCCGCGAGCGCCAGCTCGCGCAGGAACTCGCGCGCCTGCGGCGCGACCCCGTAGTCGAGAATCACGTCCCGCACCAGGAGCGCCGCGTTGTGGACGATGACGAAGTACTCGAGCGGCGTCGACCCACTTACCGGGTAGACGCCCATGTTGCGCTGCGCCTTGTTGTTGTCGTTCAGCACCATCAGATCGGTCGTGGGCCAGCCAGGCGCGTGGCCGAGAAGGCTCGGCGCAACGATCGGGTCGGTCGCGGTCGAGGTCTCGACGGCAAGGCAGAGGTGCGACGACGTCGTCGCCGGCAGCTGCCACTGGTGCGCGGGCGAAGTCTTCACGAGCTCGCTCGCCGCGAATGGCACGTTCGTCCCGGTCGCCGCGCCGGCGACCTGGAAGTTGCTGCCGGTTCCGAACTCGGAGAAGAGGAACTTCGCGTTGACGGTGTCCGCAACGCCGGTCGCGTTGCGGCGTATGCGCGCGAACGCCCAGTTGCGGCCGTGGACGCCGGAGCCGTTGCGCGGGTTCTCGTTCGTCGGCTGGTCGTTCGCGTTAAACGGCCCTGGCGCGTTCGAGCGGCGGTTCCAGACATCGCTCGTCGTGAAGAAGTAGGGGTGCGTCGACGGCTCGACGCCGTCGTCGCCGCTCGTCGCGTTGTCGGTCCAGTCGCGGACGTAGAAGTCGCGGTTCGAGTCGAGCGCTGGAAGGTAACGCCGTTCGGGAAGTTCGCCGGATCCGGCGTGTTGTTCGCCGAGAAGATCCCGTAGAAGTCCTTCCCGAGCGCGAGCACGTAGTCGTAGTCGCCTACGTAGGGGTCGAAGCTCTTGCCGGGCGTCGACGCCGGCACCGTCGCGAGCACGAGGTCGGTGATCGTCGCGAAGTCGTTCGAGGTTCGCTCGAGGTGCGTCACCCAGCGCTGCGAAGTGCCGCTTCCCGTTACCTGCTGATAAAGCAGGCCGACGACGCCACGCGAGTTGATCGCGAGAGACGCATTCGTCGCGTTCGTGAGGGTCCGCAGGTCGCCCGACCAGGTTGCGCCGCGGTCCTGCGAGCGGCGGACGCGGATCGTGTACGTGCCGCTGCTCGTGTCGCCCCAGGCGATGTAGAGGTTCGAGCTGTTGCGAGGATCGACCGCGATCGAGACGTCGCCGCCGATCCGCTGCTGCCCGATGAACGCGAAGAACGGCACCGAGACGCTCTTCGCGACCCTGACGCCGACCTTGCCGTCGCCTGCCGGCGCGCCGGGCTCGGAGAGGGCACTGAACGGGCTCCCGCCCGTCGCCCAGCCGTCGTCGCGGACGACCGTCGGGATGGATCGCGGGACGGACCTGCGGCGCATCCTGGAAAGCGGTCCCGCGCGACTCGACGATTTGCTTCACGAAGCCCGATGGCGAGGGCGGCGTCGCGTTGGCGGCGTCGTTCGAGAACTCGACCGTCGAGGTGCGCGTGCTAGTGCCCGGCCTGTCGTTGTCGCCGATGTAGACGTGATCGTGGAAGGCGCCGTTGCCGCCGAGCTGCGTCGCGACCTGGATGAACGGCTGGTCGGGCCCCGGCGAGGTATCGGCGTCCACGAGGATCGTCGGCGCGGGCGATGGCGTGCTGAAGTTGCCCGTCCGCAGCACGTCGAGCCGCAGACCGGTGCTCGGCTGGCGCAGGAAAGCCAAGTAGAGCAGCCCACTGGCGGCGAAGCGGAGCGTGATGTCGAACGTGCCGACGAATGAGCCGGCGACGCTCGGCAGGATCAGGTTCAGCGACCAGGTCTGCCCACCGTCGGTCGAGACGAAGATCGGGGCGTTCGAGCCGCCGCCCGGGTCGACGGTGAACGCGGTGCCCGCGATCTCCAGCGGGTTCGCCGGGTTGACTGCGAGGTTCGGCTCCGAGTCCTGGAAGGTCTCGTTGCTCAGGGCGTTCGGGATCATGTTTACGACGCTGACGGCCATGGCTCAACCTCCGGTCCCGTCGCCGCCGGCGAGGGCGCGGACGTTGTCGGCCGTCCCGTGCGGCTGGGTGTCGAGGGGATGGGGCGCGACGTACGCGTTCTTCACGTCGGACCGCTCGGGCTGATGGAGCAGGAACACGCCGGTCTGGCCCGCGGTCGGCCGGGGCCAGCCGTGCCAGGCGACGTCGGTGCTGCTTGGGAAGGCGAGCCGCACCGTGTCGCCCGCCCTGCCCTTCAGCACGTCGTCGACCGCGATCTCCGCGTACCACCACTCTGGGTCGTGCTCGGAGGTGATCTCGGCCTCCTTGCCGGGGGCGGCGCCGACAACTGGCTCGAGTCCGACGACCCGACCCTGGACGATCAGGTCGGCCTTCTCGGCTCTCGCCTTCAGCGGGGCCTGCGCCAACTCCTCGAGCTGCGCCTCGTCGGGCTGCGGCGCCTCGGCGCCGGGCTCTGCGCCGGAGCCTGCGATCGGCTGCCTGGCGCGCTCGTTCACGGCGATACCGTCGCCGTAAATCCACGAGTCGGCCAGGTAGAGCGCCCGTTCGCCGGCCTGCGGCGGCGAGTCTTCGCTCCGCACCGTGACCGTCGCGCCGGGCACGAGGCCGACGACCTCCGGCGCGCGCACGACATGCTCGACGCGCACGATCCCTGTGTGCTCGTCAGCCGGAGCGCCGGCGACCGAGGAGGCGCCGGGCTGCTCGACCGTTCCCACGAAGACGAACGGCGCATCGGCGGCGGCGTTCGCGAGTTTTTCGTCAGGCATCGGGTCACCTCCTCCTCGCACGCCGCAACCGCGCGAGCCCGCGGGCGGTTCCGGTCGCCGCGAGGAACACGGCAAGTGACAGGACGAGGTAGATCAGGAGCTCAAAAGACCCGTTGCCCCCGTCCGGCGAGACGTGAAAGATCTTCTCGACCCAGTCCATCTAGGCCTCCTCCGAGTCGAAGCGGCGGGTGAG
>VAYK01000076.1:0-9370 GCA_005884985.1 Actinomycetota bacterium
GTCGTGACCGGGCGACTGTAGCTGGCTGGCCGATCGCCGCCATGAAGGGAGTCTAAGTATTCCTTAACAGAGATTCTAGGCGAAACACCAGGGCCTCGAGCGCTAGCTCTTCGCCAACGTTGACGCGCAGCCGTCGGCGCGTCTCCATTACAAGCTCGGCGCCCGCCCGCGCGTGGCGTGCGTCGAGACCACCCACAGCCATGGCCGACGCGCTGCGAAGCTCCTCGACCCGATCGGAGTTCAGAGCCAGGCCCTCGGCGCCCTCGGCGACCGTCGCCAGGTCCCGCAGCCAGGCGGCGGTCAGGGCCAGGGCCAGGTCGAGCGCCTCGGTCCGGGCGCGGCGAGCGGCGCGCCTGGTGGCCTCCTCCGTCTCGCGGGAGGGGCGCTTGGCCCCCCGTTCCTGGCCCTCGCCGGCGTCGGTCGCCAACAGGGACAACCGCGCTCGAGTCGCCTCCCCCGCCTGCCCGCCCGCCGCCTCCGCGGCGGCGAGCAGACGATGCCAAGGGGCATCGGCGAGCTCACCGGAGAGCGCTGCCTCGACGCACGCCTGCGCCCCGCCGCGGAGCTCCCGGCCCCGATCGCCGAGCAGGAAGGCCGCCCGGTCCATGTCGCCGCCGGCCAGGCGCGCCGCCGCCAGGCGCTCCTCTTCCCCACCCCCCAGCCCCAGCTCCGCGAGGCGCGCCTCGACGGCCTCCTGGCTGAGCGGCGCGAAGCGGACGGCCTGGCAGCGCGAGCGAACCGTCTCAAGCAGGGCGGCGGGCTCGGAGGTGATCAGGACCAGGTGGACGAACGGGGGCGGTTCCTCGAGGGTCTTGAGGAGCGCGTTCTGACCCTCGTCCGCCATCGCCTCCGCCCCTTCGATCACGAATACGCGGCGCGCCCCCTCGAAGGGCCGGTACGCGGCGGCGACGATCACCCGCTCGCGCACCTCGTCGACGAGATGCTGTGTGCCCTGCGGCGCAAGCCACACGAGGTCAGGGTGCGGCGACGGATTGGCCAGCGCGCGCCGGCGCGCGTCGTCGGGCTCGGCGGCCCCCGTGGCGAGCAGCTCCGCGGCAAAGGCCCGCGCCGCGGCCCGCTTGCCTGACCCGGGCGGGCCGGCGAACAGATATGCGTGGGCGGGCGCAAGAAGCGCCGCCGCGAGCGCCGCCCGCGCTCCGGGCTGGTCCTCGGTGGCATCCCGAAGCGTCTGCGGAGCGTCAGCCGCCTTAAGCGGCAACTCGTTTCACCACTTCCATCACTCGGGCGTGCACCTCGGCGACGTTCCCCTCTGCGTCGATTACCGCGATCCGCTCAGGGTGACGCAACGCCAGGTCGTCATAGGCGGCCGCGACCAGGCGCTGAAACTCGATTCCCTCCCCCTCGAAGCGATCGATGCCGTCGGCCCCGCCCTCCGCGAGGCGCTGCTGACCTCGGGCCTCGGCTCCCTCGGGATCGATTCTCAGCAGCACCGTGACGTCGGGCAGGCAGCCGGCGATCGCGATCTCGTTCAAGCGCTCCACCAGCTGCGTGCCGATGCCTCGGGCGGCGCCCTGGTAGGCGACGGTCGAGTCCACGAACCGGTCGCAGACGACGTCGTGCCCCCGATCGAGTGCCTGTCGCACCAGCCGCACACACAGCTCGGCCCGCGCCGCACAGAACAAGAGCAGCTCGGTCCGCGGATCGAGGTCGGTGGCCGGATCCTTGAGCAGCCCGCGGATCCGCTCGCCTGCATCGGTCCCTCCCGGCTCGCGCAGCAGCAGCGTCTGGGGCCCTAGGGCCTCGGTGAGCAGCGCCGCCTGCGTGGTCTTCCCCGAGCGGTCGATCCCCTCCAGGGTTACGAACACTCGTCTAGCTCTTCGTGCGGCTGCCCGAACCCGCCCGGCGGGTCCGAGCGGTGCTGGGCGAGGGCTTGCGACGGCGCTTTGCGCCGTTGCCGGAGCGGCCTGCGGGGGCGCCTGAGCCGTCGCTGCCATCGGCCTTGGCCGCCGCCTCACGCTCCCCCTGGGCCACCTGGCGCTCAGCCCGCCGGCGCTTCATCTCCTGCATCGAGGGGCAGTCGTCGTTCAGGCAGAGGTCCCAGGGGCGCCCGCGTGGCGGGGTCACCTTGAGCCGCGGTGTCTGGCCGCAGATGGAGCAGCGCTCCTCGAGTCGGTAGACGTCGCCGCGCTGGGGCAGCGGGAAGGTCTGGTCGCAGGAGTCCGCTCCGTCTTCCGGATCCCATCCCTGGCAGCCCACGAACCGCTTGCCGGACTTCCTGGCCCTGATGACACGCAGCATGTTCGGCGAGCCGTCCTCCCGGGTGCGCCCGGCCTCCTCGCAGACCTTGCAGGGGCCGAGGATTCGGTCTTCGTCCATTCCCGCCCAAATCACCTTCGCCAGGTCCTCGCGTTGGCCCTCGACATCGCTCGTGGTCGAATGCAGCATCTCGCGGCTGATCCGCAACACTTCGTCCTTGGAGGTCTTGCCGGCGGCGATCTGATCCATGTCCTGCTCGAGCTCTGCGGTCATCTCCGGCGTCGCGATCCGGGGCACGAACTTCCTGAACGCCTCGTACATCGCCATCCCGGTGGCCGACGGGGCCGGCGGATTGGCGTGTACGTAACCGCGGTCATACAGCTTCTGGATGATGTCCGGACGCGTTGCCTTGGTGCCCAGGCCCGCTTCCTCCATCAGCTCGACCAGCTTCCCCTGGCTGATCCGCGGTGGCGGCTGTGTCTCCTTGTCCACGGCCCAGGGATCGCCGTCCAGAGCCAGCTCCTGGCCCTTCTCGAGCTTCGGGATCTCCTCGTCGCGGGAGCGCGCATAGGTGTAGATGGAGGCGAAGCCCGGGTCGGTGACCACCGAGCCGCGCACGAAGTAGGTCTGCGATCCCGCCTCGATATCGGCGCGGGTGGACTCAATCGCCATCGGGGCGGCGAAGGTGGCCAAAAACCGCCGCGCGACCAGTTCGTAGACGCGCTGCTTGGGTCCTTCGAGGGCGCCGGGATGGACCGCCTGCGTGGGGTAGATCGGCGGGTGGTCGGTGGTCTCCTTCTTGCCGCGCGTTGGGGTCAGATCGCCGTTGAGCAGGGGGGCGCCGGCCTCGAACTCGGGGATGCGGACCAGCGAGGCGACCAACTCACCGATGGGCAGCGAGCGCGGATAGACGGTGTTGTCTGTGCGCGGGTAGGAGATGAAGCCGTCCATGTAGAGGTCCTCGGCGAGCTGCATGGCGCGCTTCGGGGTGATTCCGAGGCGGTTCGAGGCCTCGGTGGTGAACGCGGTCGTATTGAAGGGAGCCGGCGGCTTTCGTTCGGAGCGTTTGGCGCTTACCTCGTTGACGATGCCGGGGGTCTTCGTCCCGGCCAGCGCCGCGTCCGCCTCGGTCTTCTCCCAGAAGCGGTCGGTGGCGTGGTGGGCCTCGAACGATCCGTCGGGATGCTGGAAGCGTGCGAACACCTCCCAGTAGGGCTTGGCGACGTGGGCTCGGCGCTCGAGCTCGCGCTCGACGATCAGGCCGAGGGTCGGGCTCTGTACGCGCCCGACCGAGAGGAAGTTGGAGCCGAAGCGGCGCGTGGCCAGCGAGACCGCACGGGTCAGCGTCGCGCCCCAGATCAGGTCGATGTACGCTTCCCTCGAGCTCCGGCTTCACGTCGAGGATGACGTCGAGCGCCTCGAGGCCGATCAGCTCGCCCTCGCGGTCGTAGTCGGTGGCGATTACGACGCTGGTCGCGTCGTTGGCAACCTTGCGGATCGCCCGCAGGACGTTCTTGTCCGTTGGCTCCTTGGTCAGGGCGGCGTCGATCAGCTCGTGGAGGTCGGTCTTCTGCCAGTTCGAGTAGCCCTCGGGAAACGAGGGGTTCATGACGTGGCCCTTGAGGCCGATCGCCATCTGCTCGCCGTCGGAGTCCGACCAGGTATAGAACGGGACCTTGTAGGTCGCGTCGTCCTTAGCCTCACCACCGCTCAGGATGTCGGCGATCTTCTTCGCTGAGTTGTTCTTCTCGGTGACTATGAGTCGCATCGGTGCCTCGGCGATCGGCAGGGCATCGCCGCTTTCGTGAGCACGAGACCGAGACGATGCCCCGCCGATCGGACGGCGAGGGTAGCAGGGGGTCTGCGACGCTCCGATGATCCGCGGCCTCAGCCCATAGGGCTGCCCTCGGGGCTCGGTCGCAAGGGGCGGGCGCCTCGCCGCGGCCTTTACCCTGTTCTCGATGCCCGCCCAGGCCTACGCCGGCAAGGAGTGCGTGTGCCAGCTCCGCAAGGGGATTTGCGACCAGTCGTGCGTGCGCGACATGCTGTCCACGCCGCTCTACATCGCCTGCCTGCGCCTCACGGGACGGCGCTGCCTGGTAGTCGGCGGAGGTGAGGTGGGGCTGGAGAAGGTCGAGGGGCTGCTCGCCTGCGACGGCGAGGTCACCCTGGTGGCGCCCCGGGCGGTGCCCGAGCTCGCCGACTACGCCCGCGAGGGCTCGATCCGCTGGGAGGAACGCGACCTTCGCGACTCCGACCTCGACGGAAAGTTCCTGGCGATCGCGGCGACCAGCGTCACCGAGGTAAACATCTCCGTCTACGAGGGGGCGGAGCGGCGGGCGATGCTCTGCAACGTCGTCGACGTGCCGCCGCTTTGCAACTTCATCCTGCCCGCGATCGTCCGCAGCGGACCGCTGGCGATCGCGATCTCCACCGCGGGGGCGTCGCCCGCGCTCGCCAAGCGGATGAAGCGCGAGATCGCCGAGTCGTTCGGGGGGCCCTACGCGCACCTCGCGGTGATCCTCAACGAGGCTCGCGGCTGGGCCAAGGCCACGCTCCCCACCTACCAGGACCGCAAGGAGTTCTTCGAGGGGATCGTCAACGGCGATCCCGACCCGGTGGAGCTGGTCCGCGAGGGGCGCGAGGGCGAGGTGCGGGCGCTGATCGAGGCCGCCAAGCAGAGCCACGCCGCAACGGTCACCGGGCGCGGGTAGGTGCCCGCGTTCGCCAGGAACGGCGCCGTCCGGTGATCGGCGCCTTCGAGGACGAGCCGGCGCCCTGAACCAGGCCAGCCCCGGTCAGCCGGCCGGCAGGGCGTAGATCGCCACGGCGGCGAAGTGGGCCGCGGCGGCAGCGATCACCAGCAGGTGGAAGATCTCGTGGTAGCCGAACACCGCCGGGTTCGGGTCCGGTCGCTGGCGCGCATAGACGATCGCGCCGGTCGTATAGAGGGCGCCGCCCACCGCGATCAGCGCCCCGGCGCCGATGCCGGCGCTGACCACGATGCCGGGGAAGCCGAGCACGCCGATCCAGCCCACGGATAGATAGACGATCGTCGTCACCCACTTCGGCGCCTCGACCCAGATCAGCTCGACGACGATGCCGGCCGCGGCTCCGGCCCATACCGCAATCAGGAGCGCTTTCGCCCAGGGCCCTTCGAGGACCAGCACGGCGAAGGGAGTCGTCGTGCCGGCGATCAGCAGGAAGATCATCGAGTGGTCCAGCCGGCGCATCCAGCGTCGGATCTCCGGCCGGCGCCAAGTGACGCGGTGATAGAGAGCGCTGACGCCGAGCAGCGCCGACAGCGAGGTGGCGTAGACGGCCACCGCGACGGTGGCGCGCGGGGTCGGCGCAGCGATGACCAGGACGGTGCCGGCGACCAATGAGACGAAGAAAGCCCACTCGTGCGAGACGCCGCGAAGGCGCGGCTTCTGCAGGGCGATGAACTGCTCCGCGGCGGCCTTGGCATCCGCGACGCGGTCCGACGCGGCGCTCTTCGCGTCGACGACTCGCTCCGACGCCGCGGCGCGAGCATCGGAGGCTCTCTGCGAGGCAGCGCTGGTCGCGTCCGCGACGCGCTCCCTGGCCGTGTTCCGCCTTGCCCGGGGGTCATTCATCGGCGTGCGAGCCTAACGGACTCGGGCGCGCCGGTTGTGACCCCCGAACACTTCATGCGCCAGCCGCTACATATAGCGTTGGCGAGAAGAAGGAAACCGCCAGCACTAGTACAATTGGGGATCTGTGGTTTGTCCCATCTGCCACGCCTCGACCCGCGTGCTGGAGACTCGCCCGGCGCCGGACGGCGCCGCGATTCGCCGGCGGCGCGAGTGCTCGCGCTGCGAGCGCCGGTTCACGACCTTGGAGCGCCGTCAGATGGACCCCATGCAGGTGATCAAGCGCGACGGAGAGCACCAGCCCTTCGACCGGGCGAAGCTCCGCGCCGGGATGCTTCGCGCCGCCCACAAGCGCCCCGTGGACCCAGCGGATGTGGAGGCGATCGCCGATCGGATCGAGGCCGCGGTCGAGGCGGCCGGCGGCGAGCTGGCGGCGCGGCGGATCGGCCAGATGTGCCTGGATGGACTGCGGCAACTCGATCGCGTCTCCTACCTCCAGTTCGCCTCGGTCTACAAGGAGTTCGCTGACGTCGACGACGTCCAGGCCGAGTTGGCGGAGCTTGGCGCCGAGCCGCTGGCCGGTTCTGTCCGGGCCGCGCGCGAGGATGCGAAGTTCCCCCCGAATGCCGCTTGAAGGAGAGGACTTGATGACAAAAATCGCTGCAAAGGAAGCACAAACTCGTCAGGTGGGACTGACGGTGGAGCGTCGCTTCACGACCCCCGGCGTCCACCCCTTCGACGAGGTCGAGTGGGAGCTTCGCGACGCCATCATCGGCGATCCCGAAAGCCCCGTGTTCGAGCAGCGCGCCGTCGAGTTTCCGAAGAGCTGGTCGCAAAACGCGACCAACATCGTCGCCCAGAAGTACTTCCGCGGCAAGGTCGGCACGCCGGAGCGCGAGCGCTCGGTGAAGCAGATGATCTCCCGGGTGGCGGGGACGATCGCCGGCTGGGGCCGCGAGGGCGGCTACCTCGCCACGAGCGAGGCCGCCGCCGCCTTCGAGGCCGAGCTGACCCACATCCTGCTCCACCAAAAGGCGGCCTTCAACAGCCCGGTGTGGTTCAACGTGGGGTTCGAGGACCATCCGCAGTGCTCGGCCTGCTTCATCCTGAGCGTTCAGGACACGATGGAGTCGATCCTCGACTGGAACACCAAGGAGGGGATGATCTTCCGCGGGGGCTCCGGGTCGGGCATCAACCTCTCGAACATCCGCTCCTCGCAGGAGCACCTCTCCAAGGGCGGGCTTGCCTCCGGGCCGGTCAGCTTCATGCGCGGCGCCGATGCCTGGGCCGGGACGATCAAGTCCGGTGGCAAGACCCGGCGCGCGGCGAAGATGGTCGTGCTCGACGTCGACCATCCGGACATCGAGGCCTTCATCTGGTGCAAGGCCCGTGAGGAGGAGAAGGCTGCCGCCCTGCGCGACGCCGGCTTCGACATGCGGATCGACAGCGATTCCTTCCACTCGATCCAGTACCAGAACGCGAACAACTCGGTTCGCGTAACGGATGAGTTCATGAGGGCGGTCGAAGACGACGCGGACTGGGAGCTCACCGCGCGTACCGACGGCAGTGTGATCAAGACCGTGAAGGCGCGCGAGCTGATGCGTGAGATCGCCGACGCCGCGTGGCGCTGCGCCGATCCCGGCGTGCAGTACGACACGACCGTCAACGAGTGGCACACCTGCCCGCAGTCCGGCAGGATCAATGCCTCCAACCCCTGCGTCACCGGCGACACCCGCGTCCTCACGCCCGTTCCGAAACGAGGACGGGACGTTCAACGTCGAGGACTTCAGCCACGCGGTGGACGTCGTGTTCCTCGCCCAGGAGATCGTCGTCGGGCCGTCGAGCTATCCGACCGAGGAGATCGGCCGTAACGCGCGGGCGTTCCGGCAGATCGGCCTCGGGTACGCGAATCTCGGCGCGCTGCTGATGTCGAACGGCGTCCCCTACGACTCCAGCGAGGGTCGGGCGATGGCGGCCACGATCACCGCGTTGATGACGGGCCGCGCATATCGCGAGTCGGCCGAGATCGCAGCCTCGATCGGCACCAATGACGAGTACGCCAGGAACCGCGAGGCGCACAACGGAGTCATGCGCATGCACCGCGACGCGGCCCAGGAGATCGACGACTCCGAGGTCGAGCCTGGATTGCTCTCGGCTGCGCGCCGGGCCTGGGATGAGGCGGTCGCGGTGGGAGAGAAGCACGGCTACCGCAACGCGCAGGCGACCGTGCTCGCCCCCACCGGGACGATCAGCTTCCTGATGGACTGCGACACGACCGGGATCGAGCCCGACTTCTCGCTGGTCAAGTTCAAGGAGCTGGTCGGCGGCGGGCAGATGACGATCGTCAACCGCACGGTTCCAATGGCGCTGCGGACGCTCGGCTACTCCGATTCCCAGGTCGAGCAGATCGAGGCGTACGTGAACGAGAAGGCGACGATCATCGGCGCCCCCGCGCTGAAGGACGAGCACCTCGCGGTGTTCGACGTGGCGGTCGGCGAGCGGGCGATCTCGCACACCGGCCACATCCAGATGATGTCGGCAGTGCAGCCGTTCATCTCGGGGGCGATCTCGAAGACGGTCAACCTGCCCGAGTCGGCGACCGTCGAGGACATCGCCGACGCCTACACCCAGGGGTGGAAGCTCGGCCTCAAGGCGCTGGCGATCTACCGCGACGGCTCGAAGACCGCCCAGGCGCTGCGCACGGACGCCGGGCACAAGAAGGACGAGTCGGCCGATGCCGCATCCGAGGCCGGGCCGGGCGCCCAGCAGCCGGTGCGCCGGCGGATGCCCCGCGAGCGGCAGTCGATCACCCACAAGTTCTCGATCGCCGGGCACGAGGGGTACATCACGGCCGGCAAGTACGAGGACGGCTCGGTGGGCGAGATCTTCCTCACCGACATCGGCAAGGAGGGCTCGACCCTGCGCGGGATGATGAACGCGTTCGCGACCGCGATCTCGATCGGGCTCCAGTACGGAGTGCCGCTCGAGGTCTTCGTGCGCAAGTTCAGCTACATGCGCTTCGATCCGGAGGGGATCACCAACAACCCGGAGATCCCGTTCGCGAAGTCAATGCCCGACTACCTGATGCGCTGGCTCGCGAGCCGGTTCATCGACGACCCTGACGTGCTCGAGGACCTTGGCATCCTGACCGCCGAGATCCGCGCCCGGCGCGAGGCCCAGCAGAGCCTGCTGCTCGACGACGGCGCCGAGAGCGAGGGCAACGGCGTCGGCGAGGAAAACGGCTCGAACGGCTCCCATGAGGGCAACCGGTCCCAGGGCGAGTCGCTGCCCCCCACCGCCGCGCTCACCGACACCCCGCCGGTGATCCCGGCCCAGCTCCAGGGCCGAGAGCTCGGCCCGGCCTGCGAGCAATGCGGCGGCATGATGCAGCGCACCGGCTCCTGCTACACCTGCTCGAGCTGCGGCAACAACACGGGCTGCGGCTGAGCTGAGCTGAGCTGAGCCGACGGGTGGGTCGTCTCGAGGAAGGTCTCGTCTGACGTTCTGTCAGACGACCCGGTTGGGCGGCTCGTCGCCCC
>VAYK01000076.1:9515-13474 GCA_005884985.1 Actinomycetota bacterium
CCCGCGCGAGGTGTTGACCAGGATCGCCTCGGGCTTCATCGTCGACAGCTCTCGCGCCCCGACTAGCCCGGTCGTCTCGGCGGTCGCCGGCAGGTGCAGGCTGACGACGTCGCCGAGGCGGAAGATCTCTTCGAGCGCAACCTGCCGGACGCCCAGCTCGCGCTCGGCATCCACTTTGCGGGTACGGCTCGTGTAGAGGATCTCGCCGGCGAAGCCCCTGACCAGCTCGGCGTAGCGGCGCCCGATCCGTCCCATCCCGACGACGCCGAACGTTGCACCGCTCAGGTCCCTGCCCAGGTAGGCGCCCGGGTCAAAGCCGCGCCAGCGCCCGCGGCGCAGGTCGGCCTCCGCCTCGGAGATGTGGCGCGCGGCGGCCAGCGCCAGCGCCAGCGCCAGCTCGGCGGTCGCGTTGGTGAGCACGTCCGGGGTGTTGGTGACCGCGACGCCGCGAGCCCGGCAGGCGTCGAGATCGACGTTGTCGTAGCCGACCGCGAAGTTGGCGACCACCTGGAGCTGCGGGCCGGCCGCCTCCAGCAACGCCTCGTCCACGGCCACCGTGGGGTCGGCGACGATCGCGTCCACGCCGTGTGCCAGCTCAAGCAGCTCCTCCCGGGTGACATCGAGGCCGCCATCCCTGATCACACATGTCCCAGCGAGCCGCTCCATGCCCGCACCGAGCAGCTTGCGCGCCACCAAGACGGTGGGGGCAGAGCGCGGATCGGCCGCGGGGGCCGCGTCAGCCATCGCGCTCGTCGATCAGCAAAGTCTGCGCCGCCCGCCCGATCGGCCCCCGATCGTCGTAGAGCGCCGTGTCGGCTAGCCCCACACCCCGGGGCTCTGGAATCGTGATCGCGTCGAGGCAGACCCATTCTCCGGCCAGCGGCCGGTGGAGGTGGACGGTGAGGTCGACGTTGATGAACAGGTAGCGGGTCCAATCCAGCGTCGCGCTGACGCCGTTTCCCGAATCGGCGGCGACGAGCACCCGCTGAAGCGGCGAGGGCTCCTCACCCAGCACCAGGGGGTGGAGCATGCGCATCCAGACCAGCGCCGGGCCGGGATCGGCGAAGGCGCCGCGCAGGAACCGGTACTCCATCGCGGTGTGGTAGCCGACGTCCTGGCCGGTGGGCGGGAACGTCCCGGGCCGCGCCTCATCCACCCCTGGGGGAGCGAAGCCGGGGCGAAGCGTCGACGGCGAGGTGCCGATCAGCCCCGGCCCGTCGGTGCTGGACAGCCCGGCGGGAATCTCGACCTCGGCCGAGCGCAGCCGCCAAGCGCTGGCCCTGATCACCTCGCCGTCGGAGTCGGCCAGGGTCGCCTCGACCAGCTCGACGGTGCGGCCCGGACGGACGACGCGGGCCTCGACCCGCAACGGGGCGATCGGCACGGCACGGAGGATCTCGAACGCGATCCGCCCCACCTGCCGCCCGCCGCCGCCCTCGAGCCGCTCGATCTCGCGAGCGATCAGACCGGCGGGTGGGCCGGCGTGCTGGGAGTCGGGATCCCACGGACCTCGGGTCAGCTCGGTGGGGGCAAACACATCCCCCTGGGGAACGAAGAAGGCCGCGTCGGGCATGCGGGGGATCGTATGCTCGGCCGCTCAACGGCACCCGTCGGCTGAGGCGTAACGCGCGGCGGGCACGGCCGACTAAGCTCATGGAAGACACGAATGGACGCGGAAGCGACGAGGTAGTGAGATGGAGAAGCTTGAGAAGTCGGATGCCGAGTGGCAAGCGGAGTTGACGCCCGAGCAGTACGAGGTGCTGCGTCGTAAGGGCACCGAGCGCGCGTTCACGGGCGCCTACTGGGACGACAAGACCGACGGCGTCTACCGCTGCGCAGGGTGCGGGCAGGAGCTGTTCAGCTCCGATACGAAGTTCGACTCGGGCACCGGCTGGCCGAGCTTCTGGGACCCGGTCGCGGACGAGAAGGTCGAGACCCGGCCCGACAACAGCCTGTTCATGCGCCGCACCGAGGTCGTCTGCGCACGCTGCGGTGGCCACCTCGGGCACGTGTTCGAGGACGGCCCAAGGCCGACCGGCCAGCGCTACTGCATCAATTCCTGCGCGCTCGAGCTGGACGAGGGCGAGGGATCCTCGGACGCCTCCTAGCCGGCGGGCTCGACGACATCAATGGGTGACGTCGTGGAAGAGCGCCGCCCCTCGCCGTCCTGATCCTCGGTGGCCGCAAGCTCAGCCCACCCCGCCGATCGCCTGCGGGGCGCCGGCGTCGCGGAGCGCTTGGGGAAGCGCGACCGAGCCGTCGGCGCGCTGGCCGTTCTCGATCAGCGCGATCAGGGTGCGTGGGACGGCTACCGCGGTGCCGTTCAGCGTGTGCACGTGCACGGGCTGAGCGTCGGGCTCGGGGCGGTAGCGACAGCCGAGCCGGCGAGCCTGGTAGTCGGTGGTGTTCGAGCACGAGGTGACCTCGCGGTAGCGCTCCTGGCTCGGGATCCACGCCTCGCAGTCGAACTTGCGCGCCGCGGAGGCGCCGAGATCGCCCGCGGCGATGTCCACCACCCGGTAGGGGATCTCCAGCGCCTGGAGGATCCGTTCCTCGATCCCCAGGATGCGCTCGTGCTCGGTTGCAGAGTCCCCGGGTGGCACGAACGAGAACATCTCCACCTTGTCGAACTGGTGCACTCGGAAGATCCCGCGCGTGTCCTTGCCCGCGGCACCGGACTCGCGCCGAAAGCACGTCGAGAAGCCAGCGTAGCGGCGCGGCAGCCCGCCCGGGGCCAGGATGTCGTCCGCGTGGAGCGCCGCCAGCGACACCTCCGAGGTGCCGACCAGGAACAGCTCGTCGCGGGGCATCTCGTAGATCGTCTCCCGCTCGCCGGGGAGGAAGCCGGTGCCGAACAGTGGGCCCTCGCGGACGAGCACCGGCGGCACGACAGGAACGAACCCTTCCTCGCCGATCAGCTCGATCGCGAACCGAACCAGCGCCATCTCGACCAGCACCAGGTCGCCGAGTAGGTAGGCGAACCGGGATCCCGACGCCTGGCTCGCCTTCTCCATCTCGATCCACCGGTTCGCGAGCCCCAGCTCGAGGTGGTCCCGGATCTCGAACTCGAACTCCGGCCGCTCGCCGACCTCGCGAAGCACCACGGCGTCGTCCTCCGTCGACCCTTCCGGAGCCTGAGGCTCCGGAAGGTTGGGAAGTTGGGCCAGCAGCTCGTCACGCTTCGACTCGACCTCGCCAAGTTCGGCCTCGAGGTTCTTCACCTCACCGCTTACCTGGCGCATCTCGGCGATCAGAGGCTCGGCATCGGCCCCGGAGCGCTTCGCCGCCGCGATCTCATCGGAGGCGCGGTTCTGCCGGGCCCGCCGCTCTTCGACCTCGGGTAGCAGCTGCCGGCGGCGCTCGTCGAGGCGCAGCAGCTCGTCGAGGATCTCGGCGGCGCCGCGGCGCGCGAGGGCAGCCCGGGCCGGCTCGGGATCCTCGCGGATGCTCCGAAGGTCGAGCATCAGTAGTGCAATGGGTCTCCGCGCGCTCGCCTACTGGGAGCCGGATCCCGTGCCCGGCCGCGGGGTCGCGCCCGCCTGGGAGCCCGCGTACTTGGAGACGAATTCTGCGACGCTGGTCGCGTCGCGGCCGGTGAGGATGTTCTGGGGCATGATCGCGCCCGAGAAGCCCCCGTTTCGGATCGCGAACAGGACGCCGTCGACGCTCTCCTTGCGCTGGTCGAGGTTCGGGCCCTCCTGGCGGAGCGACCGGTTGGCGGTGCCCTGCGTCCCCGCCGGGGCCAGCGTGTGGCAGCCCGAGCAGCGCTCTGAGAACAGGACCGCGCCGCGATAGGCGGGGTCGTCCTGGGACACCGAGATCCCCTGGGTGCCGCAGCCGGCGAGGACCAGGGCCGCCGCGGCTGCCGCTGTGGTCGCAAGGACGAAGCGCACGCGGGCGGCATCATACTTTCCGCCTCCGTGCCCGTGAAGCGAATCGCCTGATGCCACTTCAGATCG
>VAYK01000077.1:0-11336 GCA_005884985.1 Actinomycetota bacterium
CCGACCAGGCCATCATCTCGAAGTGGTGGTGGACCGGCGCCATCAGCAGCACGCGGCGACGGAACATCTTGAAGCTGAACACCTGAATCGCCACCGAGAGCGCCTCGATCACGAAGATCCCGCCGAGGATGATCAACAACAGCTCGGTCTGGGTCATCACCGCGAGGGCCCCGATCGCCGCGCCCAGTCCCAGCGACCCGGTGTCGCCCATGAAGATCGCCGCCGGAAAGGAGTTGAACCACAGAAAGCCGACCGAGGCGCCCACCAGGCAGGCAGAAAGCAGCGCCAGGCCCTCCTGGCCGCTGGTGATCGTGATCGCCGTGTAGGCGAGCAGCACGATCGCGCACGAGCCCGCCGCCAGCCCGTCGAGCCCGTCGGTGAGATTGACCGCGTTCGAGGCGCCGGCGATCACCAGGAAGATGACCAGCACGTAGAGCACCGGCCCGAGGTAGATCTCCGCGTTGGAAATTCTCACCTGAAGCCTCGGGTCGAGCCCCACCTGATCGCTGGCCACCCACCAGAGCGCCACCGCCAGGCCGATCTGGGCCAAGAGCTTCCAGCGCGCCGGGAGGCCCAGGGAGCGGCGCTTCGTGACCTTGATGAAGTCGTCGGCGAAGCCGACGCCGGCCGCGCCGAGCGCGACACCGAAGACCGCCAGGCTCTGAGTGTCCCGCGGCGAGAGCACCAGATAGGGGACGGCGATCGCGATGAAAACGATCAGCCCACCCATGGTCGGGGTCCCGGCCTTGGTCTGATGCTCCGCGGGGCCCTCCTCACGGATCTGCTGGCCGAACTCCCTGGCGCGCAGAAGCTCGATGAACTTCGGCCCGAGAAAGATCGTGATCAGCATCGCCGCCATCCCGGCGATCAGGATCTGGCCGCGGTCGATCGCCGACGACGCAACCTCGTTGGCGAGCGCGGCCAGCGGAAGGCTCATTGCTCGGCTGTTCCCCGTCGGGCAATCAACTCGTCGCTGAGCAGCTCGAGGCCCACCGAGCGCGAGCCCTTGACCAGCACCGCATCGCCCGGTTCGAGCATCGCCTCGGCGAGCGGCACGGCCGCCTGGGAGTCGGGGGCCCAGGCTTCAGGCGCGTAGTCGCGGGCAAGCTCGCCGACCCCGACGATCGGTCCAACGCCGAGCTGGCGGGCGTGCGACCCGGCCGCTCGATGATAGCCGGCGGCGTTAGGGCCCAGCTCCGCCATCTCGCCGAGCACGGCGACGTGGCGGCCGGGGGCCGAGAGCGAGGCCAGGTGATCGAGCGCCGCGCGCATCGAGACCGGGTTGGCGTTGTAGCAGTCGTTCACGAGGACGATTCCGCCGGCCAGCTCGACCAGCTCGCCGCGCAGGCGCGAGAAGGTTATCCGCGGCGCCTGACGTGCCATCTCGTCCAGTGGCACCTCGAGCGCCTCGCCGATCGCGATCGCCGCCAGGGCGTTGGTGAGGTGGTACGCCTCACCGAAGGGAAACGAGAAGCGCTGCTCACCAGCCGGAGTGCCGATCGTGGCCTCGATCGAGCGCCCGTCGCCGCTCCACTCCAGCGCGAACACGTCGCCGCCGGCGCCGAAGGTGATCGTCACCAACCGGTCGTGCAGGTGGGGCTCGAGCGCCTCGGCATCGGCGGGGACGACGGCGCGATCGCGCCCGCCAAGCCCGGCGAGGATCTCGGACTTGGCCTCGGCGATCGCCTCCAGGGTGCCGAGCAGCTCCAGGTGGACGGGGCCGATGTTGGTGATCGCCGCGACGTTCGGCTCCGCGATCTCGCACAGATCGGCGATCTGCCCGCGGCCTCGCATCGCCATCTCCAGGACCAGCGCCTGCGTCTCGGGCGGGGCACCGAGCACGGCGAGCGGCAGGCCGATCTCGGTGTTGTAGTTCTCCGGGCTGGCATGAACGCGCAGGGGCAGGATCGCGTGGCAGATGTCCTTGACCGACGTCTTGCCCACCGACCCCGTGATCCCGACGACCTGGCACGCGAGCTCGCGCCGCCACGCGCGAGCGAGCGCCTGCAGCGCGGCGAGCGGATCGGGCGCGGCAATTACCCAGCCGCCACCGTCCCCCGCCCGGCGCTCGGCGCCGGCGCTCGCCAGGGAGCGCGCGCGCTCTGGCTCGACCACGACGCCCCAGGCGCCGGCAGCGAGCGCCCGCCCGGCGAACTCGCCCCCGTCGGCGTGCTCGCCCGGCAGGCCAAAGAACAGGTCGCCGGGGACGAGCTCGCGCGAGTCGGCGACGGCCCGCGCCGGTCGCCCGCCCTTGCCGGCGATGGTGACCTCGGCGCCGGCCGCGGCGGCAATGCGGTCTGGAGAGAGCTCGATCACGCCTTGGGCGCCGCTCTGGGACGTCGGACCTCGGATGTCATACCCCGGACCCGCTGCGAAGCCTGCGCAGCTCCTCTTTGGCCACCTCCCGGTCGTCGAACGGGATCTTCCACCCGCCCGCGAACTCCTGTCCCTGCTCGTGGCCCTTGCCCGCGATCACCACCGTGTCGCCCGGTGCTGCCGCGCCGAGCGCGAGCGCGATCGCTGCCCGGCGGTCGGGCTCCACGGAGACGTCGCCGCGCGGCGACTCGTGGCCGCCTGGCCCGCCGCCGGTCGCCTCCCCATTCTCGGAGTCGGTCATTCCGGGCAGGATCTCGGCGATGATCGCCTGCGGCTCCTCGGATCGTGGGTTGTCGGAGGTGACCACGCAGGCGTCGGAGAGCCGCGCCACGATCTCCCCCATCAGGGGGCGCTTCTCGCGGTCGCGATCGCCGCCGCACCCGAAGACCGCGATCAACCTTCCCCCGGTCAGCTTGCGCGCCGCCCTGAGCGCGTTGTCCAGCGAATCGGGGGTGTGGGCGTAGTCGACCAGGACCGCGAACGGTTGCCCCTCATCGACCGGCTCGAAACGCCCCGGGACGCGGCCGGCACCCGCAAGGGCGGCGGCGGCCGCGTCAGCCGGCACGCCGAGCGCATGGCAGGTGCCGATCGCGGCCAGCGCGTTCTCGACGTTGAAGTGACCGGGAAGCGCCATCCGCACCTCGACGTCCCCGCCGGGGCCCAGGCAGCGGAACCGAGACCCCGAGGCGTCGAAGAAGACGTCCAGCGCGCGGAAGTCAGCCTGCTGTGCCCCACGCGGCGAGAAAGTCAGCAATGGCGCCTCGCCTGCTTCCCCCAGCTCCCTTGCGAGCCGGGCCCCGTAGGCGTCGTCGACGTTAACCACCGCCGTACCCGGGAGCTGCCTTCTTGTCCCCGAGCCGGGCGCGACAGCGCCCATCGAGGAAAACAGGTTGCGCTTCGCCACGAAGTACTCCTCCATGTCGGCGTGGAAGTCGAGGTGGTCCTGGGTCAGGTTGGTGAACACGGCGACGGCGAAACGGACGCCGGTGGTGCGCTCCAGCGCCAGGGCGTGCGAGGAGACCTCCATCGCGCAGGCCGCATCGCCCTCCTCGAGCATGCGGCGAAACGTCCGCTGGAGGTCGATCGCCTCGGGCGTTGTTCGCTCCACCTCCTCCTCGACTCCGCCGACCACCCGCTTGACGGTGCCCAGGAGTCCGGTCCGCGTCCCGTGCGCCTCGAGGACGTGGCGGATCAGGAATGCGGTGGTCGTCTTCCCGTTGGTGCCGGTGACGCCGGCGACGCGCAGCTTCGCCGTCGGGTCGCCCCAGAAGCGAACCGCCACCGAGGCCATCGCGGCGCGGGCATCCGCGACGCGCACCTGAGTCACGGGCAGGCTCAGGAGCCGCTCGACGACGAGCGCCGCGGCGCCGCCTTCAACGGCCAGCTCGCCGAACTCGTGGCCGTCCGAGCGCTGCCCCGGAACGCAGAAGAAGAGGGTGCCCGGCTCGACCCTACGACTGTCGTACGCAAGGCCGGCGATCTCCGCGTCGGCGTCCCCGGCGATCTCGGCGACCTCTATGTCGGCGAGCAGCTCGCGGAGCTTCATCGCGGCGATTCTAGGGCGCGGGGCCCCGGCCCGCCTAGGGCCCCTGGGAGGTCGTGCTGGAGGCAGCCGCCGACGCCGCCGCCCCCTTTTGATCCGGCGGGATCTGGAGGTAGGGCAGCGCGAACTTGGCGATCTCGCCGAAGGCGGGGGCCGCGACCACGCCGCCGTAGTAGTTGCCCTGCGGCTCGTCGACCACCACCGCCACCAGCAGCTTGGGATCGGAGGCCGGGGCGAAGCCGACGAACGAGGCGACGAACCGCGTGTTCGAGTAACCGCCGTTCACCGCCACCTGGGCGGTTCCCGTCTTCCCGGCGAGGGTGTAGCCCGGAACGCTGACCTCCGAGGCGGTGCCGCCCGGAGCCAGTACGCCCTCAAGCATCTGCCGCAGCTGCGCCGCGGTCTGCTTGCTGATCACCCGGCGGCCGCGCGGTGGCGCCACGGGCGACTCTCCGTTGTCGAGGACCAGCCGCGGCGCGCGCAGGATTCCGCCGTCGGCGATCGCCGAATAGGCGGCCGCCATCTGGATGGGCGTCACCGAGAGGCCCTGCCCGATCGGCAAGTTGCCCATCGTCGAGCCCGAGAACGCCGACGGAGCCGGGACGATGCCCTGCTCCTCGCCCGGGAACCCGATCCCGGTCGGCTCGCCGAAGCCGAACCTCCGCACCCACTGGTAGAAGCGATCGGCGCCGAGCTGGAGGCCGATCTTCACCGCCCCCACGTTCGACGACTGGGCGAGGATCTGAGCCACGGTGCGGCTCTCCGGGCCACGGTTCTCGGCGTCGGAGATGGTTCGGTCGGCCACCTGGATCGCGGTGGGCAGGTAGAAGAGGGTGCTCGGCGTCACCAGATGCTCCGAGAGGGCGCCGGCGACCGTGAACGCCTTGAAGGTCGAGCCGGGCTCATAGGTGAAGCCGGTGGCCATATTGCTCAAGGCCCGCGGCGAGGCGGAGGACGGCTTGCTCGGATCGAAGCTGGGCCAGTCGGCCATTGCCAGGACCTCGGCGTTGCGCGGATCCATGACGATCGCCGTGGCGCTCTTCGGCTGATACGTCTGGGCCAGGTTGGCGAGAACCTGCTCGGTCCGTGCCTGGATCCCGGCGTCGAGCGTCAACCGCAGATCCTGGCCCTGCTGGGCGCCATTCACCGTGTTGCGCTCGATCTCCTTGCCCAGCCCGTCGAACACCACCTGGCGCTGCCCGTTTGCCGCGCCTAGCAGGTCGTTGTAGGCGGCTTCGAGCCCGGTCAGGCCTTGTTCGTCCACCCCCACGGCCCCGATCACCGGAGCGGCCAGCTTGCCCTCGGGATAGATCCGCCTGCTCGAGGGCACAACGCCGATCCCGGCAAGCTTCAGCTTCCGCACCCGGTCGGCGGTCGTCAGGTCCACCTGGCGAGCCAGGTACGCGAAGCCCGAGGATCGATCGGCGAGCGAACGAAGGATCTCCGCGTCGGAGACGTGCAGCAGGGGCGCCAGGCGGCGGGCGGCGTGGGCCGGGTCCTTCACCTGGTATGGCGTCGCGATCACGTCAGCCGCATCCTCGGAGACGGCCAGCTGCCTGCCCTTGCGGTCGAGGATCCGGCCGCGCTGGCCGGGGATCGTCACCGTCTGGGTTTGCTGACTCTGCGCGTCGGCGCTCAGCCTTCCGCCCTGGACGCCCTGCACCCAGGCGGCGCGCCCGATCGCCACGCAGAACAACAGCAAAAAGCAGGCGAACAGGAGGCCTATGCGCCGCTCGATCACCTCGCGCTCACGGCGCCGACACCCCTCCGCCGCCGGTTGGCGCGGCCGGCAGGCTGGCCGTCTCCGCGCTCGCCGTCGTCGCGGCCGGGTGGGCCGCAGGTGTCGTTTGCGTCGCCTGCGTCGCGACCGCGGCCGGGTCCGTCGTCGGGGGGGAGGTCGGGATGGTCGTGGGGGCGCTGACCGGCGCCGCGGTCGCCGCGTAGGAGGGCTCGGTCGTCAGCTCACCCGAGGCGAGGCGCTTCGCCGCCACCGCGGCGTCGTCGGGGCGCGGGCGCAAGTATCCGACCGAGCCTGGCTCGGGGACGATCAGGCCGAGCTTCGCCGCCGCCGCCTGGACCCGCTGGTTGGAGGCGCCATTGGTGGCGATCTTGGCGCGCAATGCCGAGATCTCCCGGTCCAGCGTGTCCGCCTGCCCGCCCACCCTGCTCGAGGACGCGTTGAAGCTGAGCGCGAGCACATTCAGGGAGACGATCCCGACCAGAAGCGTCGTCAGGGCCCCGATCCAGAGCCGTCCCCGGGTCAGGCGATGGACGAGTCCGGAGTCCGCGAGGCCGGAGACGGCGACCGCAGTCCTCCCCACCGCCAGCGGGACGAGCCGGGCGGGCATCGGGGTGACCGCGGCGCGGCGAGCCGGGCGTGCGCGCCCTCTGGCTACGGCGCGCGACGCGGCGCGGCTCCGGGACGCGGGGCGCGTCGTTTGGCGCGTCGTGGGGCGCGCGCGTCGCGCCGGCGCGGTGGAGGCGCGGCGGGCCGGCGCGGTGGAGGCGGCGGCCATCAGGTTCCGTTCCTTTCGTGATCGCCGTCCGGGCCCCTATCGACCTTTCGCGTAGCGCGCAGCCGGGCCGAGTGCGAACGGGGATTGCGCTCGATCTCCTCGGGAGTGGCGGCAAGCGCTCCCCGGGTCAGCGGCTCGGCCTCGGGCTCGTGCCCGCACTGGCAGACCGGAAGCTCCGGCGGGCAGATGCAGCCTCGCGCGCGAGCGGCGAGGAAGCGCTTCACCCTGCGGTCCTCGAGCGAATGAAAGGAGATCGCCGCCAGGCGGCCGCCCTCGGGCAGAAGCTCCCAGGCCGCGGGCAGCGCCCGGTCGAGCGAATCCAGCTCCTCGTTGACGGCGATCCGGATCGCCTGGAAGGTCCGCTTCGCGGGGTGGCCGCGCCCGAAGCGGTAGGCGGGCGGGACGGCGGCGCGAATCGCGTCCACCAGGTCAACCGTGGTCTCGAGTGGGCGGCGGCGGACGAGCTCGCGCGCGATCGCCCGGGCATGGCGCTCGTCTCCGTGCTCACGAATGATCCCGGCGAGTCGATCTTGCGGCCACTCGTTGACGACCTCTGCCGCCGACAGCTCCTCGCCGGGGTCCATGCGCATGTCGAGCGGCGCGTCATACGTATAGGAGAAGCCCCGTTCGGCGGCCTCGAGCTGGAGGGACGAGATGCCCAAGTCCATATAGACGAGGTTCGCGCGCACGCCCGCGGCAACCAGCTCGGCCAAGGCATCGGCGAAGTCCGCTCGCATGAACCGGGTTTCACATTCGAGCTCGTCCGCGAGCTCCTCGAACCGCTGCTCCGCGGCGGGATCGCGATCGATGCAGACGAGTGAGCCGCCCGCTTCCAACCGCTCGCCGACAAGCCGCGCATGCCCACCGCCGCCGAACGTGCAGTCGACCGCGGTCTCGCCGGGGCGGGGGTCGAGGAGCTCGATCAGCTCGGAGGCCAGGACTGGGACGTGCTGGGTAGGCATGTACGTCAGTGTGGCCATCTCCGCACCGGCGCCCCGAGACTCAGCCTGCCGCGCCCGGCGCGCCGTGGGCAAGCTCCTCCGCGATCTCGGCGGCGGTCGCGTCGATCTCGGCGTCATGTTCGGCCCAGCGCTTCGTGTTCCAGATCTCGAGGTGGTCGGCGACGCCGATCACCACGCACGGGCCCTCGTCGAGCTCGGCGTGCTCGATCAGGTGGTTCGGGATCCGGATGCGCCCGGCGGAGTCCAGGGTCTCGTCGTGGGAGCGGCCGTGGAAGCGCCGTCTCATCATCCGCCCGTGGCGGCTGAGCGGGTTGAGATCGGCGAGCACCTGCTGCTCGAAGCGCGTGTACTCGCTGGTCGGATAGACCTCGATGCAGGGGTCGAGACCCGCTGAGAGAACCACTCCATCGGCCAGCGCTGCCCGGAAGCGGGCCGGGACGGTGAGCCGGTCCTTGGAATCGAGGCTGTGCTCGTAGTGGCCGCGAAATGCCAACCGTTGGTCCTGTTCTGCTTCGGTCCCCGACTCCGGACGGCCGAGCCGCTTGAGGGTTTGGACCGGGGTGGCGGGGTGGGAGGAGCCTCACCACCCCGGTCGCTGGGTCAGATCGAAACGCCACGCTACCCCACTAGTTCCCACTGGCGAAATCGGCTTCCTGAAGCCGTTTCCGGGCCCGCGGCCGATGCAGCCGGAACCACTCCGGAGATCGCCGATCTGCAATTCGTGTTGCAGCTAGCGCGCCTCTACACGGCGCCCAGCAGGGCATCCGAATGAGCGACCAGGGCGGCGAGGAGCATCAGCAGGACCGACGGGACCAGCACCAGCGCCACGACGAGCTGGATCTTCGGCGCCGCGCGCGCCGCACGTTCCTCGATCCGGCGCCGCGCCTCGCGACGCAGCTCGGCCGCCTGCTCGTGGAGCTGCTCGGCGAGCGGCGAGCCGTGGCGCCGGGAGCGCTCGAGCGCCGACGCCAGGGCCCCGAGCCCCGTGCCCGGAACGCGTTCGCGAACCGCGGCGATCGCCTCGCGCTGCGGCACCCCGCAGTGGATCTCGGCCACAGCGACCGCAAGCTCGGACGCCAGCGGCCCGCTTGAGCCGGTCGAGATCTCGCCGAACACCGTGGCCGGGCTGCGTCCGGCGGCGGGCAGAGCGAGCGCGAGGACGATCGCCAGCCGGGCGGACAGTTCGGGGGCCACGACCACGGCGAGCAGAGCGCCCACCACGACCCCGCCCGCCTTTCCGGCCAGCACGGCTGCCACCGGGATGCGTTCGGCCAGGCCGGCGCGCCGCAGGCGCTGCGGTACGCGAAGCCACACCGGGATGCGTTCGGCCAGGCCGGCGCGCCGCAGGCGCTGCGGTACGCGAAGCCACAGCGCGGCGCCGGCCAGCGTCCGCACATGGCCCCCGCTGAGCGTCGCCACGGCGCCGCGCATCGAGCGATCGAGCTCCTCCCCCCGGCTCCCCGCCAGCTCCCACAGAGCGGCCGCACCAAGCAGGACGGCCAGTGCGATGGGTACCGCGGGGCTCATCCGTCCTCGATCCGGCTGAGGCGCCGAATCGCCGCGAAGCCGCCGAGTTGGAACGCCGCCGCCGCAGTGAGCAGCGCGGCCGACGTCCCGTTCGAGAGCAGCCCGCCCACGAAGCCTGGCTCGATCAGCTCGGCGAAGAGCGCCGCTCCCGCGGGCATGGCGACGACCAGCAGGCCAGTAAAGCGAGCCTGCGCGGTGGCCGAGCGGGCGTCGGCGTCGACGCGGTCCCGCTCTGCCGCCGAAGCCGCGAAGCGTCGCAAGAGCCCGGCGAGGTCGCCGCCGCCGAGCTGCTGGGAGAGCAGCGCCGCGGCGAACGAGTCCACGCGCGCGGACCGCAGGCGGGTCTGGAGCGCGGCGAGCCCTGCGGCGGTGGAGACGCCGAGTTCGAGGTCGGCGCGCAGGCGCGCCAGCTCGGCGGCCGGCGGTCCCTCCATCGAGCTCGCGGCAGATGCCAGCGCCGCGCGGACCGAACTGCCGCCAGCGAGCGCGTCCGCGACCGCCGTCGCCACCTGCGGCAGCCCGCGCTCCACGGCCCCCCGGTAGCGCGCCCGGCGGCGGGCCACCGCCCAGGCAGCGGCACCGGGACCGGCCACGGCCCCGAGCGGCGCCGGGCCAGGTCCAGCCACCAACAGCGCACACGCGAGGAGCGCGGCGGTCCCCAGAGCCGCCAGCCGGCGTCGCTCGGCCTCTGTGGGGGCGTAGCCCTCGCGGCCCGCGCGGCGCAGCGGCTCGACCGCGTCAGCGAGCCAGCGTCCCAGGGCGGGCGTGGCGAGAACGGTCTCCCGCACGGCCACGGCCGCCATCCCGCCGGCCACGGCGGCGAGCAGGACCGGCGTCGCCAGCGGGTGGGGACTCATCGGCGCCACACCTCCCGGACGCCGACCCCGCCGACCGCCGGCACCACCTGGCCGAGCTCGACCACGTGCCGCTCGCCCCGGGGCGATCTGGCCAGGTGCACAACGAGCTCGATGCCGCGCCTCACCTGCTCGCGGATCGCTTCGTGCGGAAGCCCGACCCCGGCCATCAGCGCCAGGGTCTCGAGGCGGCGTAACGCATCGGCGGGCGAGTTCGCGTGCAGGGTCGACAGCGCCCCGTCGTGTCCCGTGTTGAGCGCGGTCAGCAGGTCGAGGGCCTCGCGGCCGCGCACCTCGCCGATCACGATCCGGTCCGGTCGCATGCGCAGGGCGTTTCGAAGCAGGTCGCGAATCGTCACCTCGCCGCGCCCCTCGACGCTCTGGGGCCGACTCTCCAAACGCACCACGTGGGGCTGACGCAGGCGGAGCTCCGCCGCGTCCTCGATCGTGATCACGCGTTCCTTGGAGCCGATGTAGGCCGACAGCGCGTTGAGCAGCGTCGTCTTACCGGACCCGGTGCCACCCGAGATCAGGATGCTGCGCCGGCCGCGAACCGCCTCCGCCAGGAGGTCGCGAAGCTCGGCGGTGAGCGTCCCGGAGGCGACCAGCTCATCTGGGCCGGGGCGAGCGGCGGCGAAGCGGCGGATCGAGAGCGCCGGGCCGTCGACCGCCAGCGGCGGGATGACGACGTTGACGCGCGAGCCGTCGGCGAGCCGCGCGTCGACCATCGGGCTGAGCTCGTCGACCCGACGGCCGAGCGGCGCGAGGATCCGCTCGATGGCGTCGCGAAGGGCACCGTCGGACTCGAACCTGATCTCGGTCGGCTCGATCCACCCACCCCGCTCGACGTAGACCTCGTCGGGCCCGTTCACCATCACCTCGGTGACCGCGGGGTCGGCGAGCACCTGCTCGAGCGGGCCGAGGCCGACCGTGTCCCGCAGGATCAGCTCGCGGATCCGGGCGCGGCGATCCTCCGAGAGCACCGCGGCATGGTCGTCGACGATCTCCGTCACCGCGCCCTCGAGCTCGTCGCCGCTCGCCCTTCCCGCGGCCGCCTCGGCGCGACGGCGCTCGACCAGGCGCTGCCGCAGGTCGGCGGCGAGCGCCTCGGCATTGCGATCGGCCGCTCCCACGCCACCGTCAACCCCGCGCAGGTCCGTCGCGCCCCGGATTCGCGCCGGCCATGTCGCCGAACACCACGCCTAACGGGGCTCAGATCTCCAGGCGGTTCTCTTCCAGGTCCAGGTCTCGCTCCACGCGGCGCATGACCTCGCTCGAGATTACCCCGTCGTTGCGCAGCCGGATCAACGCGAGTCGCTGAGCCGCCAGCAGCTCGTGCAGGAGCTGCTGGTAGGCGAGGGACCTGTCCTCATAGCCGTCGTCCTCGATCTTGCCGGACCGGGCGGCGAAGCGCCGCTTGCGGTACCGGTAGAGGTTTCGCAGGCGCTCCACCGTGTCGTCCCGGGTCCATTCCTCGGCGGCAAGCTCGTCGAGACGCTGGAGCGCTGCCTTGGCCGCCGCCATCCTCGCCGTCACCTCCTCGCTCTCCTCCGCCCCG
>VAYK01000077.1:11367-12411 GCA_005884985.1 Actinomycetota bacterium
ACCAGGGTGGCGAAGAGGACGCCGAAGGTGATGGAGATCAGGATGTCGCGCTTGGGGAACGGCGCGCCGGCGTCGGTCTGGAGCGGCAGGGCCAGGGCAGCCGCCAGTGAGACGGCGCCGCGCATCCCGCTCCACGCGACGATGAACCTTGGGCCCGCCCCGGCCCGGCGGGCGACCTGGCTGGCGCGCCGGTCGAGGGCGCGGATCAGGTAGGGCATGGTGAACTGCCAAAGGACCCGCACTCCGATCACGACCGCGCTGATGATCGCCGCGTACCCGATCAAGGTCCCGGTGGCGAGCTCGCTGGCGCCGCCCAGGATCGGGCCGAGCTGAAGCCCGATAAGGACGAAGAGCGCGGAGTTGAGCAGGTAGGTGAGGATCTCCCAGACCGAGAAGGCTTGCATCCGGGTCGATGCAGACGTGAGCTCGGGAGCGCGCCAGCCGAGGTAAATGCCCGCCGCGACCACGGCGAGCACGCCGGAGGCGCCCACGCGGTCCGCCGGCAGGTAGGCGAGATAGCCAGTGAACAGCGAGATCGTGATCTCCTCCGGCGGGTCCTCGAGGCGCCTGCGAACCTGGGCCACCAGCCACCCGACCGCAAGCCCGATCGCGATCCCGCCGGCTGCGGCGAAGACGAACTCGAGCCCGGCGTCCCAGGCCGAGAAGCTGCCGCCGATGGCCGCCGCCACGGCGACGCGGTATGCGACCAACGCCGTGCCGTCGTTGATCAGACTCTCGCCCTCGATCACCGTGACGATGCGCCGATGGACTCCGTGGCGCCGCATGATCGCCGTGGCGGCGACCGGGTCGGTCGGCGCGACGATCGCCCCGAGGGCGAAGGCGGCGGCCCAGGGAAGGTCGTCGATGATGGCGTGGGCGACGACGGCGACGACGCACATCGTCACCAGTACGAGCCCGATCGCGAGCATCGAGATACCCCGCAGGTCGGCCCGCAGGTCGCGCAGGGAGGAGAAGAATGCCCCCGCATACAGCAACGGGGGCAAGAAGAGGACGAGAACGAGGTCGGGATCGAGCTGGACGTCG
>VAYK01000077.1:12467-17203 GCA_005884985.1 Actinomycetota bacterium
CCAAGGAGGAGCAGCTCGTTGTCGTGCATCGCCACCTAGGTTGCCGAAGGTCTCCCGCTCACGTCGTCGTCAAGCGGCGGTACTTGCGCCGACGAGCATGGCGGGCCAAAATGGGCTCGGCGCGAAGATGGCGGAGATCGAAGTTCAGCAGGCTGACATCACGAAGCTCGACGTCGACGCGATCGCCAATGCCGCGAATACGGCCCTGAAGCACGGGGGCGGCGTCGCGGGCGCGATCGCCCGCGCCGGCGGGCGGATCGTTCAAGGCGAGAGCGACGAGCTGGCCCCGATCGGGCTCGGCGAGGCGGTGGCGACGAGCGCCGGCGAGATGCCGGCGACCTGGGTGATTCACGCCGCGACCATGCACCTCGGCGGACCGACCTCGGCCGAGATCATTCGTGCCGCCACCGCGAGCACGCTCGCCAAGGCCGACGAGCTGGGTGCCAAGTCGCTGGGCCTGGTCGCCTTCGGCACCGGCGTCGGCGGCTTCCCCGTGGAAGAGGCCGCGCGGATCGAGGTCGACGAGGTCCGGCGCCATCTCGCCGAAGGCGGCAGCCTGGAGCGGGTCGTGTTCGCCGTCTTCGGCGAGGAGGCGCGCGGGGCGTTCCAGGAAGCGCTCGCTGCCTCGGATGGCGGCTAGCGCTTGCGGCTTCGACCGTTTGGCGGCCGCGCCTACCTGCGGCTCAGCGCCGCCTTGAACGAGCTCGGCGGGATCGGGTCGAGGGGCTCGAGCTTGGTGCCGTTCCACTGATAGCGAACGGTCGCCTTGCCCCCGGTCGCGCAGCACTGCGGGTCCTTCGGCCGGTACAGCGCGTATTGAAGGGCGATCACCGGCGGCCGCTGGTAGCCGACCCTCACCCCGGCGCTGTCGTCACTGGTGTCGGTGCCGATGAAGCGCCCGTCGGCGAAGAAGAAGGCCCGCTGGGCGGTGGCGTCGGCCGAGCCGGTCCGGATCCCGATCAGCACCGCAAGCGACTGGTGCTGGTCGTAGGTACCCGGGTCCGCGTCCTGGTAACCCTGCTTCGCGAGCACCGCCTCGGCATCGCTCAAGGGCGGTTGCGTCGTGGTGGCCGGGGCGGTGGTCGTCGCCGTCGCGGTGGCCGTCGCGGTGCTCGTGCTGGTCGTGGGGGTCGTGGTCGACGAGCTGGTCGTCTGGGTGGCCGCGGAGGTGCTCGACCCGGAGTCCCCGCCGCCGGAGACGATCGCCACCACCGCCGCCCCCGTGCCCCCGGCGACCAGCGCGGTGACGAGCACGATCAGCGTCGTTCGAGCCCTGGCGCTCACCACGCAAACGGTAACGCTGCCCGGCGACGTTGCTCGGCAATCGCTCAGCCAGGGATCAGCCGTACCTGGCGGGCGAAGTTCTGGGCTTGGATCAGCCGCAGGGCCTGAGGTCTCGTGAGCGCCAGCGTCGCCGTCCAGGTCTCGACGCCGGGCCCGGGCAGGCCTTCGCCTGCTCCGGAGTCGCGGGATTGGCCGAGTGCAAGCAGCTCGACGCCTTCGGCGGCGACGTAGGTGCGGCCGCTTCCGCCGCCAGGCCCCGGCTCGGTGGTCACGATGACGTCGACGCGGCTTCCCTGCGGGTCCCGACCGGCGGCCGCCAGCGCCTCGGCCCCGCTGACCGAGATCTCGACCGGCTTGCGGCCGGCGCCAATCCGCGGGCGACCGGCGTGGCGGTGGCGGGCAGCGTCCCTGAGCTGGCTTCCGAGCAAGTAGGCGCCTGGCGGGATGCGCGCCGTCGGCGCGCGACCGACAGCCTGCTGTGGGGTAGTGAGCGCCCCCGGCGGCGCAAACCGCTCCGGGATGCGGCGGATCTGCAGCAGCCTGGATGCCTTCGCTGGCCGCAGTGGCCGGTGCGGTGGGAGCGCACCGCGCGTGACGACCACGGGCCGAAGCCGCCCGAGTTGACTCTCGAGATCGGTGCGGTAGCCGCCGGCGATCGCGGCCGCCATGCCAGCGCAGGCGATGGCCGCACAGGCGAACCCGATCGCGCGGGCGCGCCGGCTCATGCGGCGCCGGCCAGGTGCTCCTCGGTGGGCGCGGCGCTGCCGGCTAGCGCGGTCGCCGCGACGCTGACCGGCAGGTCCGCCAGGGGCAGCTCGAGGATCGCGACCCAGGCGCCCGCCGGATGCTGAACGAGGAAGCGGCCACCATGAGCCGCGGCGATCGCGGCGACCACCCGAAGGCCATGACCGCGGCGAGGGTCACGCCGGGCGCGACCCTTGCGGACGGGCGGGCGGCGCGCCGTGTTGGAGACCGAGATCCGCACTCCTCGGGCGCCGATCGCCGCCTCCACCCACACCCGGAGACCTCCGTGCTGGATCGCGTTGGCGAGCAGGTTGTCCAGAGCCTGGGCGACCCTGCCGGGATCCGCCATCGCCATCACGGACCCGGCCGACCAGCGCAGCTCGAGCGAGCGGCGCGCCTCGGCAGCGGGACCGCGCCAGCGCTCGACAGCCGACTCCACCAGCACCCCGCAGGCCACCGGCCGGGGGGCCAGAGGGCGCGGAGAGCCGTTGATCTCGCGGTCGAGATCGTCCAGCGCGGCGAGCGCCAGCTCGGCCGCGGTCGGCACCGGGGCCTTCCAGGATGAGGCCGGCGCCAGAGCCAGCGCCTGCAGAGGACGGCGCAACTCATGCAGGTTGCGGTTGAGCGCCGCGCGGCGTCGAGACTCGCGAACCCGGCTGCCGACGAGCGCCGCGGCCAGCGTGAGGCCTAGCGGCCAGCCGGCGACGCCCAGCTCGGCAAGCGCTCTCATCTCCTCACCCCCACCCCGAGCGGCTCAACCGTCGATCAGGCGATAACCCACGCCCCAGACGTTGATCACGAACCGCCCGCTGTCGGGGTCGAGCTTTCGCCGCAGCCGGCTGGCGTGCGAGTCGAGGGTGCGCGTGCGGCCCATCGAGCGAAATCCCCACACGTCGCGAAGCAGCTCCTCCTTGGTGAACACGCGCGTCGGATCGGCCGCCAGCGCCCGCAGCAGGGAGAACTCCTTGTTGGCAAGCGGGATCGGGCGGCCGCCGACCCGGACCTGACGCCGCGAGGGATCGATGAAGATCTCGCCCACCCGCCGTGGCCCGTCGCGCCGCGGGTCGCGCCGGCGCAGCACCGACCGGATCCGCGCCGCGACCTCTTCGTAGTGGAAAGGTTTCACCACGTAGTCATCGGCCCCCTCGGTGAAGCCGCGAACGCGGTCGGTCTGGGTGCCACGACCGCTGAGCACGATCACCGGCAGCGCCGGGTCGTAGCGGCCGGTCGCGCCCTCCGAGGCGCGGATCTCCCTGAGGACGTCGAGCCCAGAGGCATCGGGCAGGCGCAGGTCGAGCAGCAGCAGGTCGGGCTGCTTGTAATGGCAGAGGCGAAGCGCATCCGAGGCCGAGGGCGCGGGTAGGGCGCGGAAGCGATCGGCCTCGAGGTGGTCGCAGAGCAGATCGAGCGTCGGCGCATCGTCCTCGCAGACGACCACCGTCGCCGCGAGCTGGGCCTCCGGCAGCACTACGGGCCTCCGTGCGGCGTGGTCTCGCCCACCGGAAGCTCCAGCACCGCCTGGGCCCGCCGCTCGAAGGCGACCCGGCCGGGCGGCACGGCGCGACGCAGCGAGACCGCCCGCAGGTTGCAGTCGAGGAAGACGAGGTCGAGCGGGAAGCGCATGCCGAAGGTGTGGACGCTCCGGCAGCCAGGAAGCAGGAGTCCCGCGCCGGCGATGCGGCGGTCGAGCAGCGCGAGTCCGAGAAGCCGCGCGCGGCGGGACTGCGCGACTGGGACGCGTCGCCCCCACACCTCCGCCCGAGGCTGGTCGCGGAAGCGGCGCGGCCGGCTGTTGATCTGCTCGCCCACGGCCCCTACAACCCCGCGATCCGCTCCGGCGCCCCTTCGCCCGCGAGCCGCCGTCGGTTCGGTGCAAACGGTCGTTCAGGCAAGACCGCGCCCACACAACGGCGGTCGGCATCGGAGAAGATTCGAGCGTCCGAACCGCCGCGGACAGAGTCGATCGGAGTCGGAGAAGAGGAAGAATTGGAGAAGGCAACTCGCAGAGGCAATTACGACTCCGGGTCGGACTACGTCCTCGAATACGGCGAGTTGCGGTTCTCGTTCAACGAGCAGGACTTCGCTCAGCGCGTGGAGCAGGCGGCGGTGAAGCTCGACTTCGTCGACGGGGGGCTGGGCGCCGAAGAGCTCCCTCGAGCTGGCCGTCAACGGCGAGATCGGCGAGCCCACGTCCTCGCTCGGCGAGCACATCAACGAGCACTGGACGGAGCTGGTCGGCCCGGCGAGCCGCAGCCTCGTGCACTGGATTCGCCGCCTCGTGTTCCGCGGCGCCTGGCTCGACCAGCGGGTCAAAGAGGGTGAGCTGGACATCGTCTTCGACCCCGACACGCACGCCTTCGGCTATGTCCAGCCGGAGCGCGACGCCGACCCGATCGAGCTCTCCCGCGAGCCCTCCTGGGCTCGCCTCGCATACCGGCGCTAGAGGGCTGCCAGCAGCTCGGCGTTGGTCCGGGAGCTATCGATCCGCTCGCGAAGGAGGGTTGCTGCCTCGACCGGATCCAGATCAGCGAGCATCGAGCGAAGTCGCCGCACCGCCGCCAGCTCCTCGGGCTCGCGAAGCTCCTCCTCGTTGGAGACGCGGCACTCGCCCGCCCGCAGCGCCGGGACCACGCCGGCGGCGGCCAGCTCGGTATCGAGCCGGATCAGCGAGCTCTCGGTCGTCATCACGGCGCGCTCGGCGGCGTCAT